>NZ_JBVKAE010000001.1:435702-457948 GCF_055598845.1 Amycolatopsis sp. NPDC039088
GGGGGCATCGTGGGTGCTTGCGGGGTCCGGGTGGGGGGGGTTGGGGACGGGAAACTCCCCAACCCCTCCACACTCGAGGTGCACCAGGTTCGAGCAGGCGCTCAGAAGGGGTGCTCCATCCACACGTTCGCCTCGACGTAGACCCCGCAGTCGCGCTCGAGGTTCGCGTGCACCGGCGCGATGCCGCCGGGGATCACGTTATCGCCGTCGGCGAGTTCGACGCCTGCCCATTTCCGCCAGTCCGCGACGGAACCGGAGACGGTCACGGCGAACGGGCACACCTTGATCATCCGCGCGCCGAGCCGTTCGTGGGTGCGCAGCCAGCGATCGGCGAACAGCCCGTCCTCGCGACGCCGGACGGCGTACTCGTCCATCGGGACGTCGGGCTCGTCCTCCTTGCCGATCGGCCGCACCGAGACGATCAACCGCTTCAACCCGGTCTCGGCCGCACGCGCCTTGAGCGCCTTCAGCATCGGGGTGGACAGGCCGGTCCCGCGCAGCCGCGGCGCGACGACGACTTCGAGTGCGCACAGGGTGTCCGGCGCGCGGCCGTCCATGAGGTCTTGCGCGGCCCACTGGATCGCCTCGTCCCAGCCGTGATCCGGCAGTTCGGTGCGGTCTTCGGCGGGATAGGTCAGCGGGACCGACAGCGCCCGCGCGATCGGCACCCCGTCGTCGTCCAGCGCGATCAGGAAATACCGGGCCCAATGCCGGAGAAGGCGTTCCGGAGTGATCATCTTGCCGCTGAACCCGGCGTAGATGAACTCACCGCCCACATCACCGAGATTCAGCGCGGGTTCGAGGAGATCGGGCCTGGACGCAAGATCGACGATTCGCATGCCGCCAAGTCAACCGAGCCGGTGAACGGCCCGATAGCTGCTTCCGGGCGATGATCAAGCCAGCTGACGCGGCGTGGCCTGCAACCGGGACAGGACGTCGGTGAGCCTTCCCGCGGCGACGTCCCATTCTTCGAGGACGCTGCTCCTCGCGAGCGCCGACGTCCGCAGGGAATGGCGGAGTTCGGCGTCGAGCGACCAGCGCAGCAACGCGGTCGCGAGCGCGGACGGATTGTTCGGCGGCACCAGCAGTCCGGGCACCCCGCCGCCCGGCGCCATGCCGAGCGCGTCGTGCGCGCCCGCGGTTTCGGTGGTCACCACCGGGATCCCGCGTGCCAACGCCTCGGCGACGACCATTCCGGACGGGCCCCCTCTCGACGGCAGCACGAGCAGGTCCGCGCCGTCGTAGACGAGGTCGAGGTCTTCCGGCGGCTGGATGAGGCTGATCCGGGAACCGAGCCCGAGCCGTTCGACCATCCAGCGCAGTTCGTCGACGTAGGCGGGGTCGTGCCGCATCGACCCGGCGAACACGCATTTGAACGCCAGTTCGTCGACCGTCGAAAGCGCCTGGATGAGCACGTCCTGGCCGTGGCGCGCGGTCATCGGGGCGAGACACAGCAGCCGGGAGACACCGTCGGCGCCGGCGGCGAGCGGTGCCGCGTCCGTGCCCGGCGTGGCGACGTACACGCGGGTGGGATCGAGGTCGTGGTGGTCGATCAGCTGCCGCGCGAGCCACGGCCCGGTCGCGATGACCATGCCCGCCAGCCGCAGGGTCTCCCGTTCGCACGCGTCGAGTTCGGCGGCCTGCGCCGGGTCGAGCGCGGGGTCGTCGGCGAGCGGCCGGTGCACCAGGACGGCCAGCCGCAGCCGCCGGGCGTGCGGGATCACGATCTCCGGGACCCCGCAGGCGACCGTGCCGTCGATCAGGACGACGGTGTCGTCGGGCAGCGCGGTGAGCGAACGGGCCAGCCGCGAGCGGGACAACGGCCCCGGCATCGGCCATTCGCCGGCGATCGGCAGCTCCAGCAGCGGAAGGCCGGTGGCCGGGAGGTTCTGGCACATGCGGCGGTCGTACTCGCCGGTGCTTTCCTCGGCGTCCCCTGGCAGCACGAACACCACCGGCTCGGTACCGCGAACATTCGAGGTGTACACGGAGAACCTCCAGGTGCGGACGGCGGACGGCCTTACCAGGGAACACGGATATGGCGTCGGAACGGTTCACACCTGGATCGAGAAATATTTCAGCCGTTCGCCCGTACGATCGCGGCCACGAGGTCGTCACGCAGTCCGGCTCCGACCGCGATGGTGGCCGCCGAACGCACCGTGTGCTCGCCGCCGTCGGTGTCGACGACCACTCCCCCGGCCTCACGGACCAGCAGCACACCCGCCATCGTGTCCCACGGCTTGTTCGCCAGGATGACGGTCGCGTCGAGTTTGCCGTGCGCGACCCAGGCCAGGTCGATCGCCGCGGAACCGAGGAACCGGACGCGCTGGACCCGGCCGCCGAGTTCGGCCAGCAACGCCATCCGGACGCGGTTCTTGACCTCCGCGCCCTCACCGACCGCGAAGTCGCCGATCGAGACGATCGCGTCGGACAGCTTCGTCGCTTTGGACGCTTCGAGACGCTCTTCGCCCACGTACGCGCCCTGACCCTCGGCAGCCGTGTAAGTGACGTCGAGGAACGGCAGGGAGATCGCCGCGACCGTGCTCTTCAGCCCGTCGACGAGACCGAGCGAAACGCCGCACAACGGGATGCCGCGGGCGAAGTTGGCCGTGCCGTCGACCGGGTCGAGCGCCCACCACAGGTCCTTGTTCCCCTCGTGCCCGCGTTCTTCCCCGAGGATGCCGATTTCCGGGGTCTCGCGCGCCAGGAATTCGCGCACGGCGTCCTCGACGGCCAGGTCGACATCGGTCACCATATCGCGATCACCTTTGGCCGCAACGGAAAACGTGGTCATCGAACGGATGATCCCGGTCGCCTTGGCGACGGCCTCGCTGGCGATGGACAACAGTGCGGCGTGGTCGGTCATATGGGTACCGTAGCCCGGATGAACCTGTTCCCGACGGCCACGACGGCCGACGAACGCGCCCGGGGTGCCGACGTCGCGGTGCTGCCGATCGGCAGCTTCGAACAGCACGGCGCGTACCTCCCGCTCGCCACCGACGCGGTGATCGCGACGACGATCGCCGACGCCCTCGCCGCCGCGTACCCGGTGTTGCGGCTCCCGCCGATCACGATCGGATGCTCGCACGAACACGCGGACTGGCCGGGGACCGTCAGCATTTCGGCCGCGACGCTGTACGCCGTGGTGAACGACGTCGCCGCCTCACTGCGCCGGTCCGGGGTCCCGAAGCTGGTGCTGGTGAACGCGCACGGCGGCAACTACGTCCTGTCCAATGTGGTCCAGGAGTCGACGTCGCCGATGGCGCTCTTCCCCGGCGTCGAAGGCTGGCAGGCGGCTCACGACGCGGCCGGGCTGGAGACGTCGCTGGACAGCGACATGCACGCCGGGGAACTGGAGACCTCCCTTCTGCTGCACGCCCATCCTTCGCTGGTCCGGCCCGGTTTCGCGGAGGCGGATCACCTCGCCGACGACAGGCGGCATCTGCTGACAGTGGGGCTTCGGCCGTACTCGGAGTCCGGTGTGGTGGGACGCCCTTCGCTGGGCACGGCGGAGAAGGGGCGGCTGGTGCTGGAGTCACTCGTGCGGAGCTTCGAGGACACCTTGGTGGCGCTCAAGAACCCGCCGCCCCCACCGGACCGATGGAGTCCAGATGCGGCAGCAGGTGGTGCATCCGCTCCTGTTTCGTCCGCAGGTACCGGAGGTTCTCGTCGTTCGGGGTGACCAGCAGCGGCACCCGCTCGCTGATCCGCAGCCCGTGTCGCTTCAGCTGGTCGACCTTCGTCGGGTTGTTGGACAGCAGCCGCACCGACCGCACCCCGAGGTCGGCCAGGATCTCCGCCGCCGCGCGGTAGTCGCGCGCGTCCACCGGCAGCCCGAGCGCGATGTTCGCCTCGACGGTGTCGAGGCCTTCCTCCTGCAGCCGCATCGCCTTCAGCTTCGCGAGCAGGCCGATGCCGCGCCCTTCGTGCCCCTGGGCGTACACGAGGACTCCGGCGCCTTCCTCGACGATCGCCCGCAACGCGGCGGACAGCTGGTCGCCGCATTCGCAGTGCATCGAGCTGAACACGTCGCCGGTGAGGCATTCCGAATGGACCCGCGCCAGTGTGTCGAAACCCGCGACGTCGCCGTGCACCAGCGCCATCTGCTCGGTCCCGCCGGCGTCCAGGTACCCGTACGCGCGGAAAATCCCGTAATGAGTCGGCAGTCTGGTCTCTACGACCCTCTCCACAGTCATCGCGTTTCTCCTATCTGTACGGGTGTCCTGACGACGCCGGCCGCGATGCGCGGTGCGGCAGGCGTGCCGGTGCGGTGAACTTCGAAAGAGCGCGCGAGCAGCACGGCCGCGCCGGGAAGACTGGCGACGAGGGCGAGCACGCCGTAGACGACGGCCACGGTGACGCCCTGCGCCGAACCGAGTCCGGCCGCGCCGAAAAGCAGCGCGCAGATGCCTTCACGCGGGCCCCAGCCGCCGATGTTGAGCGGCAGCCCCATCGCGAGCAGGGCGAGGATCATCAGCGGAAGCAGTTCCCCGATCGGCGCGGTCACCCCGGCTGCTCGTGCGGCGACGACGAACAGCGCGAGATGCCCGGCCAGTGCGGCCACCGAAAGGAGGCTCACGCCGGGCCAGGTCTCCTTGGTCAGCAGGCCCAGCCGGACGTCGGCCAGGGTGACGGCGAACCCGCGCCGCCACTTCGATCCACTGTGGATCCAGCGTTTCCCCGCGGTCATCCCGGTGACGACGGCCGCGAGGGCGAGCACGACGACCACGATCCCGGCGACCATGACGATCTCGTCGATCGGCCGCGGCACCACGGAAGGCGTGCTGAGCACGACCGCGACCGAAGCGCCGATCAGCACGATCTGCCCGGCCGTCCGCTCCAGCACCACCGCGCGGACGCCACGCGGGACGTCGCCGGATTCGCGGCCGTGCTGCACGGCCCGGTCGACGTCGCCGAGCACGCCGGCGGGCAGGACGCCGTTGAGGAACAGCGCGCGGTAGTACTCGCCGACGGCGCTCCACACCGGCAGCTTCAGGCTGAGCCGCCGCGCGACCAGGCACCAGCGCCAGGCGCTGAACACGGTGGTGGCGAAGCCGATCCCGAGCGCGGCGGCGACACCGGCCGCGTCGACCTCGCGCAGTCCGTCCAGGAACGCGTTGGTCCCCAGCCGCCAGACGAGTACGGCGAGGATGCCGAGCGCGCCGAGGATCCGCAGCCACGGCCAGAGCCGCTTCACGACGGCACCACCAGAAGGTCCTCGTGCCCGATCATCGCGTTCAATTCGCCCGCCGCGCATTGCGAGAGCCGCCACTGCAGATAGGCGTCGGCGTCGGGGCGCAGCTCCGGCCGCTGCTCGCACGCGGCACCGACCCAGCCGGTGAGCCATTCCGCGGTCAGCGCGGCCTGATCCGCCCCGAGCCGCCACGGACTCGGCGCGCGCCGCACGGTGGCGCCGAGTCGTTCGAACACGCCGAACGCGACGTCCACCGCGTCCGGGCCGAGCAGCCACCGGCCGTCGGTCACCCGGCGCTGATGCGCGTTGAAGGCGTCGCAGATCTCGATGTCGAACTTCTCCTTGGGCGACAGCACGACCCGGCCCGAAACGCTCAAGGTGAACAGGACCGCGCAGCCTGCCTCGACGCACGCCTCCGCCAGCCGGGTCATCTCCTCGGCGGTGAGCAGATCGAGCAGCGCCGACGCGGCCACCAGCGACGTCCCGGCGAGGTCGGCCGCACGCAGCTCGGTGATGTCACGCTGTTCGGTGACGACTTCGACGTCGCTTCCGTCCAGCGAGTGATCGGGACGGCTGGTGCGCGCCAGCGCGTGCGTGAGCAGATCCGGATCGCGATCGTGCAGGATCCAGCGCTGGCGGCCGGGCAGCCGCCTGGCCAGCCAGCGGCCGAGCGAACCGGTGCCGCAGCCGAGGTCACGGATGGCAACCTCGTCCTGCGTCCGGAGGAAGGAACGCACCGGCTCCAGCAGCTCGGTCGCGCGGGCCGTGGCGTCGGCGTCCTCACGCAGCCGCAGCCAGCTGGGGGCGTACTTGGTCATGCCGCCGTCCTTTCGTTCAGCAGCACGGCGGCGACGCCGCGGGCCGTCTCGTCCCAGCCGGTCAGCGTCTCGCGGCGAAGGCGAGCGGAGGCGCGAAGCCGGTCACGCAGTTCGGGTTCGGTGAGCCAGCGGCGAAGGGCCGCGGCCAGCGCGTCGACGTCCTCACCGGGAACGAGCATGCCGGGCACGCTGCCGTCGGGCGCCTGGCCGAGTGTGTCCGGCAGGGCGTCGACAGCGGTCGCCAGCACAGGAATGCCGTGTGCGAGCGCCTCGGTGACGACCATGCCGTAGGTCTCCGCGCGCGAAGGCAACACGAGGAGGTCCGCGGCGGCGTACGTCGCTTCGAGCTCTTCGCCGGACCGTGGACCGGTGAGGGTGAACCGGTCGCCCAGCGTGTGTCGCCGCAGGCGCTCGACGTAGCGCGTCTCGCGGCGGATGGCACCGACGCATTCACAGCTCCACGGAAGCTCCGAAAGCGACTTGAGCGCGTCAGCGAGCAGGCCCTGCCCCTTGCGCGGGGTCACATTGGCTACGCAGACCAGCCGGGTCCCGTCGAGGCTCCCGAACGCGACTTCGGCCTTGTCGACCCCGGGCGGCATCGCGTGCACGCGATGCGGGGCGAGCCCGTGATGCTCGATCAGCCGCCGCGCCGCCCAGTCGCTGGTCGTGACCACGGCCTCGACCGCGCCGAGCGTCTCGCGCTCCAACCGGTCCAGCTCGGCCGCGAGCGACGGCGACAGCCCTGTTTCGTCGGCCAGCGGCAAATGCACCAGCACCGCGATCGACAGCCGCTGCGCCGACGGCACGATCACCTCGGGCACCCCGCAGGCGACCAGGCCGTCGAGCAGGACGGCCGAGCCGTCCGGAAGCTCGGCGAGCTTGCGCGCGAGGACGTTGCGCGACTCGGTGTCGGGCCTCGGCCAGCTCCCGCGCACGGCGATCTCGTGGACGTCCACGCCGGTGGCGACGAGGCCGTCGCACAGGCGACGGTCGTAGACGTTGCCGCCGCTCGGTGCGCCGGCGTCGTCGATGTCGTTCGGCAGGACCACATGGAGTCCGGTCACAGCGCACGCTCGTAACTCGCCCACGCGACGTGGGATTCGTGCAGTGCGACGGTGATCCCTTCGAGCCCGCGGGCGCCCTCGCCGAGCGCGCCCGCGCGGATCCGGTCGGCGAGCCGGTCGGCGATGACCTTGGCCAGGAACTCGGTCGAGGTGTTGATCCCGGCGAACTCCGGCACGTCGTCCAGGTTGCGGTAGTTCAGGTCGGCGAGAACCGCCTTGAGCTCTTCGGTGGCCTTGCCGATGTCGACGACGATGTTGTCGGCGTCCAGCTCGGACCGGCGGAACGTCGCGTCCACCACGAAGGTGGCGCCGTGCAGTTTCTGCGCGGGTCCGAAGACCTCGCCGCGGAAGCTGTGGGCCACCATGACGTGGTCGCGGACGGTGATACTGAACAACGGACCTCCCAGATCGTGCCCTTAACGCGTGTCCTCCACCTGATAGGTGACACGGAGGCAGAGCGTTCCCGGTTCATTCGCGGCCAGACGCGGCAGCACGTCCGGCAGTTCATGGAACCGGCATTCCTCGCTGACCAGCACCTTAAAGACGGGGTCCGACAAAATCCGCAAAGCGAGAGCCAAGCGGTCGCTGTAGCTTCGGTTCGTGCGGCGCGCCGGGGACACCATGCCGACCTGGCTGGAGCGGATCGTCAACCGGCGGGAATGGAAGTTCTCGCCGAGCGGGACGCTGATCCGGCGGTCGCCGTACCAGCTCAGCTCGATGACCTCGCCCTCCGGCGCGAGCAGCTCCAGTGACCGCGCCAGCCCGGCCTCGCTCGCGCTGGCGTGCACGACGAGGTCGCAGTCGCCCAGCGCGTCCTCCGGTGTCGAGAAGTCGACACCGAGCGCTTCAGCGATCTTCGCGCGCTCCGGGTCGACGTCGATCAGCTGCACCCGGGTCGCCGGGAAACCGGACAGCAGTTTCGCGACGCTCCCGCCGACCATGCCGGCGCCGACCACGGCGATCCGGTCGCCGAGTTTCGGCGCCGCGTCCCAGACGGCGTTGATCGCGGTCTCGACCGTCCCGGCGAGGATCGCGCGCTCCGGCGGCACCCCGCGCGGCACCGGCGTGACGGCCGACGCGGGCACGACGTAGCGGGTCTGATGCGGGTAGAGGCAGAACACCACCTGGCCGACGAGTTCGGCCGGGCCTTGTTCGACGACGCCCACATTGAGGTAGCCGTACTTCACGGGACCGGGGAAGTCGCCTTCCTGGAACGGCGCGCGCATGGCCTCGCGCTGGCTCGCCGGGACCTCGCCGCGGAAGACGAGCGTTTCGGTGCCCCGGCTCACGCCGCTGCACAGCGTGCGGACCAGCACCTCGCCGTCGCCGACCGGAGGGAGCGTGACCGGCCTGAGCTCGCCGTCACCGGTACCACTGAACCAGAAGGCGCGTTCCATCGTGTCCTCTCATATCGGACCCTGGAGACGGGGTCAGTCGTCACCATAACGAGGAGGCCTCGTGATCAACCCCGGAGTTTTCCTGGGGGTCCTCGTCCAGCTGGCCCTTCTCGGCGCACTGGACGCCTCCGTCGGACTCGGCCCGCTGGGCTGGCTCGCCGGAGCGGCCTACGGCATCGCCGTCGGCGGATTCCTGACCTACGGCCTGAACCGGAGCTCCGCGCGCTCCCTCGGCCCGGCCGACGCCGTCACGCTCGGCCGCTCCGCGCTCGTCGGCTGCGTGACCGCACTCGTCGTCGACACCGCGGCCCGGGAGATCGCCGTCGTGGCCGTCCTCGCCTCGGTGGCACTGGTGCTGGACGCCGTCGACGGCCAGGTCGCGCGCCGCACGGGCACGGCGTCGCCGCTCGGCGCGCGCTTCGACATGGAGGTCGACGCGTATCTGATCCTCGTCCTGAGCGTCGTCGTCGCGCAGTCGCTGGGGCCGTGGGTGCTCACGATCGGCGCGATGCGGTACGCCTTCGTCGCCGCGGGCAGGCTGTGGCCGTGGCTGAACGCCCCGCTGCCGTCGAGCATGGCGCGGAAGACGGTCGCGGCCGTGCAGGGCATCGTGCTGGTCACCGCGGCTTCGACGGTCTTGCCGATGTGGGCCGGTTTTGTGCTCACACTGGGCGCACTGGGCCTGCTGACCTGGTCCTTCGGGCGCGACACGTGGTGGCTACTGGAGCAGCACGCCTTCGGCACCGCTCCGGTCGAACCCCGCCCCCGCGTCACCGCCGACGTCGTGTGAAGGACTCCTTCCCTACTCTCAAGGCAGGGTCCCGGCAAAGTCGCATAAGTGCTGGTCGGCTGCACCTCTATAGCGGGACAAGACGAACGCGTCGTGGTGGACACGGCGGGAGCGGGCCCACGCAAGGGGCCTCACCCGGGTCCGGACTGTCCATGAGGGACACTTTCCGAGACAGAAATGCCCGATTTGGGTATCTTGCACGGTTTCGCGTGGCTGGATGGATGGCGCGTGTGATCAGACGGAGGACACGTGTGACTGGATGGATGACACGCGGGAGCGGCAGGTTTCGTCGGGTTTCGTCGGGTGTTCTCCGTTCACTCACACGTGCCCTCCGTCGGATCACGCGTGTCGCCCGAGGGCAGGTACCTAAGACACAAGTAGCCCTTACCCGAACCGCCACTCACGACATTCCTCCGAAACCGCACCTGCAGCCCCGCGGCATCCAGAATCAGGCCCGCCCTACCTCGGCTCGCCCTTGATCAACGGAAGATCAGGGACGTTGAGTGTCCCCGATCTTCCGTTGATCAAGCTCTACCTCGACTTTGCCGGGACCCTGACCTGACGGTAGGGAAGGAGGCCTTCACGGCACACCAGGCCGGGATCAGGCGTACTGCGCTTCGCCGTTCCCGAACGACCAGTTGACCAGATCGGTCTCGTTGATCGTGACGAGCACGTTCCGGGGCTCCGTCCCCGAGTACTCCTCGGCGAGCTCCGCGATGCGGCGGTACAGCGCCTTCTTCTGCTCGTCGGTCCGGCCCGGCCGCATGGTGATCGCGACGAACACCACGCCGTCGTCCCGGTGGATCCCCAGGTAGTCGTCGTACTTAAGGACGCTCCGGCCGTTCAGGACCTGGAAGCGGTCGTCGGCCGGGATGCCGAGCGTTTCGACCATCGCGTCGTGGACGGCGTTGCCGAGGGCTTCGAGCTTGTCGGTTCCCAGTGCGTCGATACGGACGAAGGGCATTTCAGTTCTCCTTTGTGGTGAGAAGCCCGAGAGCGCCGTCGACGGCTTTCACGAAGACGTCCGGGGAGCCTGCGGCGCGGGCGAGGACGTAACCGCCCTGCAGGACCGCGACCAGCGCGGTCGCCGTGGCGGTGGGGTCGAGGGAGGCGTCGAGTTCGCCGGTCGCACGGCCTTCGTCGAGCAGTTCGGCGAGACGGCCGGTGAGCCAGCCGAAGGTCTCCTCGACCGGCCTTCGCAGGTCCGGGTCGGCCATCACTTCGGGGTCCTGGGTGAGCTTGCCGACTGGGCAGCCCTTGAGCACGTCGCGTTCGCGGCGCAGGTAGACGGTGATGCGCTCGACGACCGTGCCGGTCCCGCTGAACTCGGCCTCCGCCCTGGCCCGCAGGTCGTCGGCGTTGCGGCCGATCGCGGCCTGCGCGAGTTCGGACTTGCCTTGGAAGTGGTGGTACATGCTGCCCTGGCCGGCGCCGGAGCGCTCCTGGATCGCCTTCGGGCTGGTGCCGACGTACCCGCGCTCCCACAGGAGCTCGCGAGTGCTCTCGATGAGCTGTTCCCTCTTGTCCACACCCAGACCGTACATACTAGTAGGTACAGAGACAACCCGAGCCCGCGGGAGCAAGGGACCTTTGCTATCACTTTCGCACTAAACCGCAGGTCAGCGGCCCCACGAACCCGCATTTAGAGGACTAAACGCGCCGCCCCCGGCCTTCAAGACCGCGTCCAGTCCCGCCCGAACCGCTCCCACTCCCGGTCCCAGGCGGCCAGCCGCGCCCGGTTCAGCAGGTGCCGCGCGAGCAGATACCCCGCCGCCAGCAACACCACCGCGATCAGCCAGGTCCCCACCCCGACGCCGACTCCCGCACGCGCCGCGTCCGCGGGCGTCACCGGCGGGGAGACCGCGTCGAAGTCGTCGTCGAGCCACACCGTCACCCCCTCGCCCGCCGAAGCGCCGAGATCGGCGGAAGCGAGTCCCGCCCGGACCGCCCCGTCCGGCAGCACCCAGCGCGCGGGCACCTCGGCCGTCTCGGTCGAGGGCGCCCCGTCGGCACCGAAACGCACCGGCGGAGCGTCTTCGACCAGGAACGCCGTCGTCGCATGGCGGCCGGCCGTCTCCAGTACCGAACGCGCCATCATGGTCGCGTAGGCCTCCGAACCGGCGGCCGCGGCCAGCGGGACGCCGAGCAGAGCCGCCACGACGCCGCCGACGAGGATCGCCGCCTCGATCCGATCCCAGATCCGGGCGAGCGGGTTCCGGCCAGGGTGGATCCGGCGCCACAGGAACACCAACGACATGACGCGCCTCCTTCGCGGCTCCCCACCGACAAGACTGCGCCGCGAAGAACCGGAGAAATAGGAGGCTTTGGTCCTGTCAGCGGCGAGGAACGTTCTCACCGGGGACCACGTGCGCGAGCGTCGCCCGGTTCACCGCACGACGTGCTCGTACGCCGACTTCAGCTCCTCGACCGGACCCGCCGGCGCCACCAGCGGCCCCTTCGCCCAATCGCAGCCGAGTTCGTGCAGAACCTTCAATTGCCGCGCGGTCTCGACTCCTTCGGCGACCACCACGAGGTCGACCGCGTGCGCCATCGCCATGATTCCGGCGACGATCGGCTCGGCGTCACTGGACCTGCCGAGATCGGCGACGAACGAGCGATCGATTTCGATCACGTTCAGGTCGAGACGGCACAACTGGGCGAGCGAGGAATACCCCGCGCCGAATCGTTCGGCGGTCACCCTGACCCCGGCCTTCCGCAACGCGTCGACGGCGTCGGCCGCGTCTTTCAGTGCCGTTTCGTCGACGTCGAGACTCAGATCCTGCGGACCCAATCCCGCCTCACCCAGAGTGGTCTGGACCAATTGCAGTAAGGCGGGATCGCCCAATTGGCGCACCGAAAGACTCACATTCACATTACAGTGCACACCATGATCGGCACGCCATCGGGAGATCTCACCGGCGGCCTTGGCAAGGACCTCCGCGCCGATGATCGTCAAAAGATCGCCGTCATCGGCGATCTCGACCAATTCCGCCGGATCGATCGGTCCCCGGATCGGGTGATCCCAGCGGGACTTCGCCTTCACCGCGACCATCTCGCCGGTCCGCAAATCTACGACGGGCTGATAAACCGTCTCGATCAGACCTTCCGCGACGGCGTTCCGCAGATCCTGTTCGAGAATGAACCGATCCTGAACGCGTTCCCGCATGCTCGGCGCATAGAACGCGTATCGCCCCGGCCCGAACGTTTTCGCCTGATACATCGCCAGATCGGCGTCTTCCAGCATTTCGTCGGCGCTGCGGGTATCGCCGGGTTCGGCGTGCACTATTCCGATGCTCGTATTTATATGCAGTTCCCGGCCGTGCACGGTGAGCGATTCGGCGAGATGCCGCTGGAGATGATCGGCCAGTGCCCGAACCTCGGCGGCTTCGGTATAACCGGTGGTGATGACCAGGAACTCGTCCCCGCCCAGCCGCCCGACCAGGTCCGAGGGCCCGGCCGCGGCCCGCAGGCGTTCGCCGACGATGCGCAGCACCTGGTCGCCGACGGTATGGCCGAGCGAGTCGTTGATGATCTTGAACTTGTCGAGGTCGATGAACAGCACGGTGGTCGTGAGCGCCGGATCGGCGATCGTGAGCCGCAGATGGTTCAGCGCGAGCGTGCGGTTCGCCAGCCTGGTCAGCGGATCATGCGTCGCTTCGTAAGCCAGCCGTTCGCTGATCGCCCGTCGTTCGGTGATGTCGGCGAAGGACGTCAGCACCGAGGGCACGCTCTGCCCCGGCGCCATCAGCGGACCGGAGGTCAGCGAAAGCCACCGGTGCGCGCCGTCGCGCCGCCGCACCTGCACGACCCGCCCGGTCTCGACCCTCCCGGAGCGCCGCACCCGCGCGGACGGAAGATCGTCGACGGGCACCGGGGCGCCTTGCTCGTCGTGCAGCCTCAGCGTCCGGCTCTCCAGCCCGACCAGGGATCCCTCCGGCACCCCCGAGATCCGGTGCGCGGCGGAGTTCGCCAGCTCGATCCGCCCGCTCGGCCCGACCACCAGCACGCCCTCGTCGAGCGTCTCGACGACGGTGGCGAATTCGGCCTCGGCCCGGCGCTGCGCGGTCTCGTCGGCGCACAGGAGGACGTACCCGTCGAACATCTCCGCCGCCGAGACGCGCACCGAAAGCGCGGTGCCGTCGGCGCTGAAATGCGTGGCCTGCACGACACCGCCCGACGCGACGACCCGCCGCGGATCCATCGGCGCGCCGACGACCTCGGCCACCGGCATCCCGATGACCTCGTCGAGTTCATGTCCGTACACCGCTTCGGCCGCCGGGTTCCAGCTCGTCACCAGCCCGTCGGGCGAGGTCGCGATGATCGCGTCACTCGCGTGGCCGACCAGCGCGGCCTGGAATCGCAGACCGGCCTCCGCCGCCTTCTGCGTGCTCAGATCGCGCATGATCACCTGATAGGCGGGCTTGCCCTCCCAGGTGGTGAGCACCGCTTGGGACTCGACGGTGACCTTGCCGCCATCGAGGGTCAGGAGCGTCATCTCGGTCGGTTCGCTGAAAGAACCGGGAGCGGCCAGCGAGCCGATTCTGGCGAGCAACGCGTCCTGCGAGCCGGCGTCGACCATGTCCGTGATGTGCAGGCCGACGAGTTCGGTCGAGACCGTGGCGCCGACGAACCGCATCGCGGCCGAGTTGACGAACACCACTTTGCCGCGCTGATGGACGCAGATGCCGTACGGGCTCGCCTCGACCATCGTGAGGTATTGCGTACCCAAAGTCCCGCCGTCGGAATTTTGCTCCAAAAGGCGGTACCCCTTGCCGAGAAAGGCGAGGGCGGGCTCACCGCGATGATCCCTCTCGGCGGACAGCTCGGTCAGCAGTCGGACGAGCGACGCATGCCGGGAAGTCACTCCACCGGATGCGGTGGATACTCCAACCGTGCAGGTCGCGGCGCCGTTCGCTGGCGAGGAATCCTGATCCGAGGGCCGGCGGGTGTCGGGGGTCCCACCGTCGAGATCGTCAGGATCCATGTGATCCAAACCCCCTACTCGACTGATGTAGCTTCCGATTAGATCACTAAAACGACGTAGCCGTCGTCCTCGACCAGCTGACCGGTCCGGCTTTATCCACCCAGCGTTGACAGAATGTAGTTGAAGGGAAACACGTGCGGAGCAAAACCGGCATCTGCGGCATCGGAGCCGTAACCGCCTATGGCTGGGGGCGCGAATCGCTGTGGGAAGGCCTCGTGAGCGGCGTCCCCGGCGCCCAGCTCGTCGAAGGATTCGGCGAGACCGGGGAACTGCCGGGCTGGGTCGGGCACATCCCCGAGGGCGGCAGACCGAGGGACGGCAGCCTGCACTGCCGCGCGCTGCTCGCGGCGGCGCGGGAAGCGATCGAGGACGCCGGCGAGAACGGCTGGACACCCGGCCGCCGGGTCGGCCTCGTCTACGGTGGCGTCCGGGACGACATGCGGACCTGGGACGGCTTCCACGCCCTCGGTGAGCGGCTCGCGTACCGGCGCCAGTTCATCGGCATGATGCCGTCGACGCCGATCACCTCGCTGATGGCCGAGTACGGTTTCCATGGCCCGACGATGACGGCGTCCGCGATGTGCGCGACCGGCAACGCCGCGGTGCTCACCGCGAAGATGTGGCTGGACGCGGGGATCGCCGACGACGTCGTGGTGGTCACCACCGATCTGTCCGCGACTCGCCAGGTCGTCCGGCACTTCGTGCACTGCGGCGTCGCGGTCACCGACGTGCCACCGCTTGAGGCCTGTCGTCCTTTCCAAGAGGGCACAAGGGGTTTCACCTTCTCCGAGGCGTCGATCGCGGTCGTGATGACCCAGCGGAAGACCGACGCGTACGCCACCGTGCTCGGCGGCGCCATGACGCACGAGGCGCATAACGCGATGGCACTCGACCCCGACCCGGCGACCGCGATCGCGGCGGTGACCGACGCGCTGGAGAACGCGAACGCCGACGCGGCGGACGTCCGGTACGTGAACGCGCACGGAACGGGGACGAAACTCTGCCACCGCACCGAATCCCAGATCCTCGAAGCGGTGTTCCCGAGCAGTACCGAGATCTACTCGATCAAACCGCTGACCGGGCACAGCCAGTCGGGCAGCGCGCTGACCGAGATCGTGACGACCTGCCTCGCGGCGCGGCGTGACCTGATCCCGGCGCCGAAACCGGTGGCGGACGGCCATCCGCAGCTGATGGACGGCCCGTCCCGGCCGGAAAGCGGGCTCACCGTCAAGACTTCGATCGGGATGGGTGGTTACGTCACCGCCGTCGTACTGGACGCCGCCTAGCACCGCTCAAGGTCGCCAGGTGTCGTTGAATGTCAGTGTGCAGCCACCGGAAGCGGTGCCGGCACGATTGGCGCCCGACTCCCAGGTGACGGTGCCGCCCTCCTTGCGGACGTACTTGTAGTGGAAGGTTGTTCCCTTCGGGAGAGTGACGTCGGCTTTCCACAAGGGATAGTCGGCCGACGACATCGGGACGGCGTTCGCGGGGTTCCACGCACCGAGTTCGGCGTGGTCCCCGACGACGAAGATGTTCTGGCCCCAGGAAGTGCCGGCGTTCACCGTGAACTTCGCCGAAACGCCGGAGCACGCCGCGCTGTAGCGCTGCTTGACCACCGACGGCGTCTCGACCGGGGCACCCGCGTCGATCGAGTGTGCCAGCCGGACGAACTGCGCCATCGACCAAGCCAGCGGCGTCGCCGCGCCGGTACCTTCACCGAAGATGAAGCCGGCGGTGCTCGGCCGGTCCCAGACCTGTTCGGGGATCAGGTGACCGGAGTTCGCCGAAGCGGCCATGGTGGACAGGTGCGTCGTCGCCGGGCGGCCGTTGGCCAGTTCGTATTCTCCGCGCTCACCGGTGAGCAGCGGCCACAAACGTCCGACGCCGGCACCGGTGTAGGGGCCGCCGGAAGCGGTTTCGCCGTAACCGTCGTGGTTGTACCGGTACCACATCGGGCCGTTCGGGGTGTTCACCTTGAGCACCGAGTCCACTTCGGACAGTGAGGCGGCGACATCCGGATCGGCCGCCGGTTTCACGCCGAGGCGGACGAGGTCCAGGAAGCCCGCGTCGAGGACGGCGCGTTCGTCGTGGTTACCGCCGCCGTTCTGCAGGAAGACGTTCTGACCGTCGTCGGGATCGCCGTTGCCGTCGATCCGGTGGAAGTACCGGCCGTCGCCGAGCGGACCGGACGTGGTGAACGTCCAGGCGCTGACCTGCGCCTGCCACCGGTCGGCCGTTTCTCGGTAGCGGGCGGCCCTGGCAGTGTCCCCGTTGCGTTCGGCGAGGTCGGCGGCGCAGATCAGGCCGGCGATCTCCGCGGCGATGGTGGACGGCGAATAGCCACCGTTCTCTTCCCAGCGTTCCTGCGGGGTGGAGGGGCCGTGCGCGACGAGGAAGTCCGCGGACTTCGCCACCTTCGCCCACATTCCCGCGTCGAACCGGCGCAGCTGCCACGCGAGCACGATCGGGAACGCGACCTCGTCCATCTGCAGGCTCGTCCAGCAGTTGGTGCCGTCGAGCCGGGTGTTCTGCGGGAAGGAACCGTCCGGTCGCTGCTGGACGGTGAACAGATAGTCGACGGAGCGGTTGGCCGCCGCCGAGTCGCCTGCCGCGATCTGCGCGGTCGAGACCTGATAGAGGTCGCGGGCCCAGACAGCGTGGTACCCACAGTCGCCCGTGCTGTTCGCGTTCTTCGCCTCGCCCCACGGATTGGTGAGCGAGGCGACGTTCGCCCCCGGATAGGTCTTGTCCTCGTGGGCTTTGAGGGTCATCAGCGCGACGTTGTACTGCGTGGTCAGGCCGGCGCCGGTGATCGACCGGGGCACCGTGGTCAGCGAGGAGAGATAGCCACTCCAGCCGGACCGGTACGCGGTGTCCGCCGCCGCGAAACCACCCGCCAACGAGGCCGACGCGTTCGCCGACGCGGCTCCGCGGTCGCCTCCGAAACCGATCGCGAGAGTGAAGGTGGTGTCGGCCGCGACGGGAATCTGCCCCAGCTGCACCAGATTCCCCGGCGTCGAGGCCGAGTCGTACTGCGTGTCGAGGACGTGGTCGCCGCTCAGGTCGACATAGCCGTCGCTCGCGGTCCCGCTGTAGCCGCTGGTGGTCTTGACGAAACCGGTGGAGGCGGCCAAGGCGCTGGACACCGGCCCGTCCGAAGCGACCAGTTGCCCGCCGGAAGTGGCGCCGGTGTCCCCCATGCCGCTGTTGTTCAGAGACGGGTTGTACAGCGCGTACAACCGCAACGGGCCGCCGGTGAGCACCTCGAACCGGGTCTGGATCAGGACGGTGGACCGGGCCGGGTCGGCGGTGTGGGTCTTGGTGATCCGGTACCTGCCGTTGGTGGCGGTGTTGATCTGCCGGTAGCTCAGTGAACGCGGATCGGTCAGCACCAGCTGTTTGGTCGTGTGGTCGCGTTCCAGCTGCGTGAAGCCGGCCCCGTCGGACACCACGTACTGCAGGTCCTGGACGTTGGCGACGTCCACGGTCGGGTAGTAGATCTCGTGACTGATGCCCTGACCGAGGGTGAACCACACCTTCGACGCGGCGTTGGTGGCGGTTCCGAACCCTTCCTTGCCCCCGGTCGTCCAGGCCGCCCCGGTACCCGGCGCGCCAGGGGCGTCCGCCAGCGGTGCGGCACTCACCGGCGTGGCTGCCAGTAGCGCTGCCGCGGTCACCGTCGCGACCATCGCGCGACGCCGCTTCGGAAACTTCATGACGGTCCTTCCCACAGGCTTCATCGACGGCAGGATTTGTTGTTAGCGGCAACTTATTGCCCCGTCACCGCATCCGGCAGGGCCGATCGGAGTAACCCGGACCACTCGCGCCGGTGGTCCGGTCGGCTCCGAGTCGGCCAATTCGATAACACACGGTCTCAACGTCGTCACGAAAAGTCATTTTCCATATTCGAGTGAGCGATACTCCCAGGTAGCGAACGCACTGAGCACGGAGGCGGCCATGAGCCCGAGAACGGTGTCCGACAACCTCGTCCACAACTACCTGTTCTTGCGGCGTGCCATAGGTTTCCTCGGCGTCGGACTGCCCTTCGTGCTGATGTTCGGGAAGATCTTCGTCGACGGCGGCGGGCTGCTGAACTCGATCAGCGGGTACTACTACTCGGGAATGCGCGACATCTGGGTCGGCGCGATGTGCGCCATCGGCGTCTTCCTCTTGTCCTACCGGGGTTACGGCCGGATCGACGACATCGCCGGGAACGTCGCGGCGGTGGCCGCGGTCGGGGTGGCGCTCTTCCCGACGACCCCGGCGCGGGGCGACCGCACGGACGAGATCATCGGCATGCTGCATCTCGGCTTCGCGGCGGTCTTCTTCCTCACCCTGGCGTTCTTCTGCATCGTGTTGTTCACCAAGTCGGACAAGGCGATCCCCGGCCCCCGCAAACCCGAGCGGAACCGGCTGTACGTCACGTCGGGCGTGATCATGCTGGTGTGCCTGGCGTTGATCGTGCTCTGCGGCCTGTTCTTCGACGAGGAGACCAGGGCGCTCTACCCGGCGCTCTGGCTGGAGTCGGCCGCGATCCTCGCGTTCGGCGTGGCCTGGCTCACCAAGGGCGGGACGCTGCTGCCCGACAAACCGGCGGCCGCTGCCGGGGTGCCGCCCGCGCCCGCGCCACTGTCGGAGGCCTGACCTGGGCACCGGCTGTGCACTCGAAGGTAAAGGAACCTTTGCCATCGGCCGGGTCGTTGTCGCCTTATGACTGAGCGCATCGCATTCCAGCTCGGCCGCCGCGACCTTCTGGTGGTCGCGGGGATTCCGGGAGCGGGCAAGACCACCCTGCTGTCCCGGGCGGCGACCGGCGCGATGCCGGTGCTCGACTCCGACCAGGTCCGCGGCAGGCTCCGCGCACGACTGCCGTCGGCGTTGCCGTACCGGTTCTACCGGCCGCTCGTCCACTCGTGGCACCGGGCACGCGTCGCCGGGTTCGCGCTGGCGGACGGCGGCCCGCTGGTCGTGCACGAGCCGTCGACCCGGGCGACGACACGCGGGCTGCTGGCCCTGCTCGGCCTGCTGAGCCGCCGCCCGGTCCGGTTGCTGTGGCTCGACGTGACGCCGGAGGAGGCCCGCGCGGGCCAAGTCGCGCGCGGGCGCGTCATCCGGCGGCACTCGTTCGCCCGCCATGTCAGAAGGGCCGAGAAGCTGCGCCGTGCACTACGTGACGGCTGGGTGCCGACGGGCTGGCAGAGCGCGCGGATGGTGACCCGCGAGGTGAGCGGGGCACTGCGGTTCGTCGCCGAGGAAGAGCCCGTGAGAGGCGCGCGAACCTCAGGCGACGTCCGGCTCGTCCCTGTCGAGCGGACGGCCGCACCCACAATGCGCGCAAGTTGAGTGTTCCCGCCGTCCCGGCTCGGGTTCCTCCGCGGGAACGGGCCGATTCGGCTGCCTGGACGAGTTCCATGGCGCCCAGCGGATGCGTACCGGCATCGTCGTCCGTCCTTCCACTCGGCGAAGGGACTCTCTACCGAGATACGGCCCTGGTGATCCACCGGTTCATCCGAGTCGCGAGAAAGACCCTCACCGGCGGCTCAGATTCCCACATAGTTCTCGGCGAAGAAGTCCTGATGAGCCCGGGAAACCCGCAGGCTTTCCAGCCGCGCGTCCCGCAGGGCACGCTGGAACAAGGCCTCGTCGCCGTACCCGGGCGGACTGTGCAGCAGGTTGATCATCCAGTGCGAGAACTCCTGCGCCCGCCAGATGCGCGGCAAGCAGTCCGCGGAATAGCGCTCGAGCGCCGTCGTGTCGCCCTTCTTGTGTGCGGCGATCAGCGCGCCGGCGAGAATCTCGGCCTCCATCAGCGCGAGATTCGCGCCCTTCGCCGCCGAAGGGCTGATCAGGCTCGCCGCGTCGCCCGCGAGGAACAGCTTTCCCCGCTGGATCGTGTCCATCACCCGCGAACCCAGGTCCACGATCCGGCGCTCGATGACGGGGCCGCGTTTCAGCTCGCCGTGCTGCCCGGCGCCCATCCGCACGTGCAGCTCGTTCCAGATCCGCTCGTCCGGCCACGCCTCCGGATCTTCACCGCGCGGGACCTCGAGGTAGTAGCGCGTCACCGTCGACGTCCTCGCCATATGTCCGGCGAACCCGCGTTCGTGGATCGCGTAACCGATCGCGGACATACTCGGCGGCGCTTCGGCGAGGATCGCGAGCCACGAGATTTCGTGGTCTCGCCGGAAGATCCGCGCGGGCACGGACTTCCTGGAGACACCGTGCTGACCGTCGCAGCCGGCGATGTACTTGGCGCGCAAGAGAAGATCATCCGCGATGACGGTGGCCTCCGTGCCCGACACCGACGACACCTCGGTCCCGAACCTGATCTCCCCGCCACGGGCGAGGAATTCCGCGATCAGATCGGTGACCAGGAACTGCTGCGGATAAACGGTGTGCACTTCACCCGTGCCGAGTTCGCTGTACTTGAGCTCGAATTCCGCCTGATCGGTACGGAAGGCACAGGTGTCGTGCCGCGCACCGGTACGGAGAAGGCCGTCGGCGAGTCCGTTCTCCGTGAGCACACGGACACTGTTCGCGGCCAGAAACCCCGCCCTCGCGCGGTTTTCGACATGCTCCCGGCTTTGCCGCTCCAGGATCAGGCAATCGATTCCGGCCGCGCGCAACAGGTTTCCCAGCACAAGCCCGGCCGGGCCCGCTCCGGCGATCAGGACGTCAGCATCGATCTTTCCCACGAAAGCCCCCAGTACCTCCGCCACCCCAGGCGGTCCACGGTACACAAAAGGCCTGACCGTGGTGGGCTTTCAGCCCTTCTGGGCACGCATCCTCGCCCGGCGTTTCCCTTCGTGCATCGCCACGACCCTGGCGACCGGAATCGTGTGCCCCTGCTCGACCAGATCGGCGGGCAGCGCCTGCGGTTCGGGCATCGACTCGGCCCACGGATCCTTTCCGCCCAAAAGGGCGGGCGCGGTGTACACGGTGAAATCGGCGGGGACGACCTTCTCCAGGTCGTCCCACGCCACCGGGAACGACACCGGCATCCCGGGCCGCAGCCGCGGGCTGTACGCCGCGGCGACGGTGTTGCTGCCCGCCCGCGTCGAATCGAGGTACACCTTGCCTTCGCGGTCTTCCACGATGTACGCGGTCGTCGCGACCGACGGATCGACCGCCTCCGCACGGGCGGCGAGCGCGCGAGTCGCGGCCGCGACGTCGTCGAAGCCCTGCCCCGGCACCAGCGGGACGAAGATGTGCACTCCCTTGGAACCACTGGTCTTCACCGCCCCGGCGAGACCGGAATCGGAAAGGGCCTGCCGCACCAGCCCCGCGGCCTTCACGACGTGCGCGAAGTCGTCGCCGGCGGGTGGGTCGAGGTCGAGGACGAGATGGGTCGGGCCCGTGTCGTCGCCCGCGCGCATCAACGTCGGGTGGTATTCGACGGCGCGCTGGTTCGCGAACCACAGCAGCGTGCGGCGGTCGTCGCACAGCGCGTACGACACCTGCCGCTTCGAGGTCTCCGCCCACATCCCGTACCGCTTCACCCAGTCCGGCGTGTACTTGGGCAGGTTCTTCTGCATGAACGGGTCCTGGCCGCGCAGGATGCGGATCACCGACAGCGGGCGGTTCTCCAGAACCGGGAGGATGCGGTCGGCGACGGCGTCCAGGTAGTCCACCAGGTCGCGTTTGGTCGCGCCCTCGAACAACGGCTGGTCGAGGTTGGTCAGCTTGACCCCGTCGCGTTCGTCATCGCTCATGGGGTGAGCGTGGCACAAAAAACCTCGTGAGTGGTAAAGACGGTTCTATTGAGGGGTAAGCCAAAGGTGGGGTGTCCGTGAAGGCCTCCTTCCCTACGCTCAAGGTAAGGAAGGAGGCCTTCACGGACTTTCCTGGCTTGGGAATCGCGGGTGGAGGCGGCTGGGTTGGTCGTGGGGGGGGGGTTGGGTTTTTCCCCCCCCCCCCCCCCCCCCCCCCCCCCCCCCCCAACCACCCCCCCCCCCCCCCCCCCCCCCCCCCCCCCCCCCCCCCCCCCCCCCCCCCCCGT
>NZ_JBVKAE010000001.1:457955-536379 GCF_055598845.1 Amycolatopsis sp. NPDC039088
GGAACGGATTCCTCTGCGCTCTTTCGGGGGGGGGAGTTGGGGGGGGGGGGGGGTGGGGTTGTTCGGAGGGCTTTTTGGTTTCCCCCCCCCACCCCCCCCCCCCCGAGACCTGCTCTTAACTGATGTTGGCGTCGATACAGGCGTAAAACGCGTTCGCCGTGTCGTAGACGTTCCAGCGGGCGAGGATCTTGTGCCGCCCGCTCTGCTGCAGGTTCACACTGTGCGTGACCGTGGCGCCCGGCTGCGCGCCGTTGTCGTTGATGGTCGCGACCTTGGCGCCGTCGACGAAGTACTCCCAGGTGCTGGTGCGGTGGCGAGCCGTCAGCGTCCACCGGAACGAGGTGGTTCGGCCGAGGGAATGCACCTTCCAGCCTTTGCTGTCGTTGTTGAGATCCGCGAACCGGCCGACACCGCCGTTACAGCTCATGAGCCCCTTGGGACCCTCGACACTTTGCGGTTCCCATTTGATGTCACCACAGGAAACGGTGCCCTGCGCGCATTGCGCCTGCCTGCTCGCGGGTGAGGAAACGTAGCCGTGGGCACTGGCTGTTCCCGCCGGGATCGCGACCAGCGCGGCAGGCACCATCGCCGCACCTGCCGCCAGGGTCAGAAGCCTTCGTTTGAAGCTCATGCTTACCCCTTTCGACACCCACCGCTGACCCGGTGGCAGAACCGTCTTCGAACAGAGGTTCTGGGGCCACAGCGAGCGAAAACCAAGGACGGTTGGGACCACATCCGCCGAAGCGCCGAGCGGGCGAATGTGGTCTAGACCATAATTGGTTCAGACGACTTGGTCAAGAGTAACCAACCGGCCACTTCGACCCGTGAAGATCGAACAGAGGTTGTCAAGCCGGGCGTTCAGCCCGCACCCAAACAGACGAACGGTCGCCGGAACGGGTCAACCGCGATGGTGTCCGCGAGCGCGGTCGCCGGTCCGGCACCTTCGGCGAGCCCGCGGTGGTAGTCGTCCATCGCCGCCGCGGCGGCCTCGTCACCGACTCGGCTCAACGGCGCGATCACCGTCCGCGAACCGCTCGCGAGCAGCGCGCTGGCGAAACCGAGGACTTCGTCGCCGGGCCGGATCCGGTTCAGCGCGAGTTCGCACGCCGCGAAGACCACCTGCGACGGCGGCTGCGCGAGTCCCGCCATCTCGTGCGCGAAGAGCGCGCCGTCGGCCATTTCCAGCCGGGAGAACAAGGCGTTCTCGGGCTCGTGCGCGCCGTGCGCGGCGATGTGCGCGAGCTTCGCGCCGTCCAGCGCGCGCAGAACCGACTTCACCGTCGCGTCGGCGCCGGCCAACGTACGCGCGGTCCGATAATGCGTCGCGAGTTTGTCCAGCTCACCCCTGTTTCCGACCAACCCGGGTCCCCGGACGAGGACGACCTTCCGCGCGGGTGTCGCCGTCGAACGCTCCGCCCCCAGCCACGCCGTCGCCGAGGGGGCGACGACGATCGGCCGCGACCGCAGTGACGGCAGCACCCCCCACGGGACGGCGTACAGCGGTCCGGTCGGCACGACGACCAGACCGCGGTCCCCGAGCAACCCGGCCAGCGGCCGGATCAGCTGCACGTCGAGCCGATCGGCCTGCTTTCGCGCCGACCCGAGCACCGACCGCACCAGTGGCGCCGGCAACTGATCCGGCGCGAGCGCGTCGAGGTCGACGTTCAGCATCCGCGCGGATTCCGCCGCCAGCGCCGCCGAACCGAGCCGCACCAGTTCGCACCGTCCGCCCGCGACGACCACCGCCACCAGGTCGTCTCCGGAGTAGGCGAAACTCACCAGCGCGCGTTCGCCGAGTTCGCCGGCGACCTCGGCGAGCCGCGCGATCGGCCTCGGCCTGCCCCAGCGTCCGGTGTGCCACCCGAGCCGATGCGCCTCACGCAACCGCTCGGCGTGTTTCGCGCGCAAGGCCACCGTGGGGTGCCCGTCGTGCTGCGCCTGGTGGATCGCCTGATCCAGACCACGGACCTCCCCGACCCGCTCGGCGAGATCCGGATCGGTCGCCGCGACAGGTTCATACCGGTAGCTTTGCGCGCGCGTCCGCTCCGTCCAGGCGAACAGCCGGGCCGCGTCGGCGCGTTCCAGCACGATCTTGATCGCCAGATCTGCCAGCTCCTGGCCGTGCAACGCCGTCCCGGACACCAATTCGAGGCCGCCCATGCGGTCACGGACCCGGTCGAGTTCGGTCAGCCCGGCGCGGATCTCGGCCAGTGCCTTGGTCTTGTCCCCCTCGGCGACCGCGAGTTCCGCGCGGCAGAGGCGGCGCAACATCCGATAATCGACGGAAGTCAACCGCCCTGGCCGCGGAATCCGCGACAGCAGCTCGGCGGCGCGTTTACGCTTCCCCTTCCGCAGCTCGACCCGGACGGCCAGCATGCGTGCGAGCGCGGCCTGATCGGCGAGCCGCGGCATCGGCATCCGGTTCGCCGCGCGCAGCGCACGGGCGGTCAGGGTGAGCGGGATTTCGTTGGTGCGCAAGGCATCCCGCACGTCGGCCCGAAGACCGACGATGGTCGCGTTGGCGACGCAGGTCTGGCAACCCCAGCGGAGCATCCTGCGTCGCGCGGAAGTGGCATGGCCGCGGGCGAGTTCGAGATCGTCGCTCATCAACGCGGCGGACGCCCGGTACAACTCCACGTCGGCCAGATCCCGGGTGGTACTGGTCTGCTCGCGCATCTTTTCCAGCACGTCGTCCAGATGCCCGCCCGCCTCGTCGGCGAGTCCCGCCGCGAGCAGCGCTTTTCCTTGCTCGAGTCGCAGGATCGGATGAACCTCGACTTCAAGGGCCCGGTAGATCCGTTCGCTTTCCTCGTAGAGCCGAAGGGCGGCGGGCACATTCCCGATCCTCAGCTCGAGCGAGCCGAGCGGTCGCCGGACATCGGCCGCTTGCAAGCGCAGCTCGTACTTCTCCGCGAGGTCCATCGCACGAGACAGATCTTCGCGCGCCCTGCGAACATCACCCAGCCGGGTATACGCCAGTCCGCGCGTGATCATCGTGCCCAGATACGGATGGAGTACGGGAACGGGATCCTCCGCCGCGGAAAGAACGAATTCCTTGTGCTGGATCGAAGAATCGAAATAGGCGATGCCGTCCTCGTTCCGGCCGACAGCCATGAGCAGGAGCCCGTAGTTGTGGTCGATGGCACCGCTCAGCTCGGCACGCAGTCTTTGATCGCCGACTTCGGCCAGAAGCGACCGGACCTCATCCAGTTCGGCCAGCCCGACCGCGACCTCGCCGCCGGTTTCCGTGCCGAGTGCGACAAGGGAATTCGTGAGGCGGATCCGAGCGGCCAGCCACTCGGATCGGTCGCCGTGGACGCTGCGTTCCACGGCGTCGAGGACCGACATGCCCCGGTGGAGGAGCTTCAAACCCTCCCGTGGCCGCGCCGAGCAGACCGCGTCGACCCCGGCCCGCTGCAGGTCGCGCGCTTTACGGATGGCTTCCGCCACCCCGAGTTCCGTTACAGGCACTGATCTATGACAGCACAGTCCGTAGCCGAAAGTCGTCCGCCCGTCGAGGATCACCTCGGCGGGCGGACCGAAACCTTCAGCTCACCCGGTCAGGACGTCGGAGGCGGCGTCTGGATGCAGCCACCCGAGCACTCCAGCAGCCGGTCGCGATAGTGCTCGCAATCCGGGCTGTGTTCGTGTTGCGGCAGGTCGGACTTGGCCAGAGCCGGGTCGACCGGCTCCTCCTCCCCGATGGGATCCTTGACGTCCGTAGGCGTCGACATATGACGATCTCCTCCCCTGATGATCATTATTTTGTCGTGCCGGGCGACCCCATCGCCTCGGGTCCCCTCCATTCGCAGGCCCTCTTCCCGCGAATGGGGCAATAGTGCCACAACGGAGCAGTGATCGGGAGTGTTTACCTACACTGAGTCATCCTCGGCATCCAAAAGAGGGACGCTTCGTTAGCGGACCTCACGACTTGCTCCGGATGGCCCTACTCGGTCCACCGCCACGCCGATTCGCGACGAACTCCACTGCGCCATCCGGCCTAAGATCCAAAAATTCTTGTGACACAAGGGTTTCCGCGCACAAAGCCGGGGGCATCCACGGTCTGTCGGGGGATTTACCGGCAAATATCCGGAGGAGATAACGATGCCAACGTGGTTGGTCATCATCATCGTCATCGCCGCGATCCTGGTGGTGGGAGCGGTCGCCTGGCTCGTCATCGCGGGGCAACGCAAGCGGCGATTGCGAGAGACGTTCGGGCCCGAGTACGACCGGGCCGTCAAGGAACACGAGAGCCCACGGGAAGCGGAACGCGATCTTTCGTCGCGGATGAAACGCCATTCGGATCTCGACATCCGTCCCCTGCCGGCGACCACAAAGGACCATTACGCCCAGGAATGGGCGCTGATCCAGGAACAGTTCGTCGATCGCCCATCCGGCGCCGTCGTCGAAGCGGACCGGGTATTGGTCTCACTGATGGCCGAGCGCGGCTACCCGACCGAAGGGTACGACCAGCAGCTCGCGGATCTGTCCGTCCGGCACGCGAACACGTTGCGGCACTACCGCGCCGGGCACGACACGCTGGAGCACCATCGGGACTCCGAAATGTCCACAGAGGACATGCGTGAAGCGATGAAGCACTATCGCGTGGTGTTCGAAGATCTGTTGACCGACGGTGACGAAGGAGCGGAAAGTCATGGAAAGCAGGCCTCTGGGAACCGAGGGAACGGAACCGCGGACGGAGGATCGGCTCGACGAGGATCGGACCGCTGACGGTTTCGACCGAACCGCCGCGGACACCGAAGGCCGCGGCTCCGGGCATACCTTGAGCACCGAGGACCTGGTGGCGGCCGAACCCGACTCCACCACGGAGTCCGCCACCACCGAAGAGTCCACTGAGGACGGTGAGCACACCCTTTTCGACGACTCCGACGTGACACGGTTCCGGGAAAGCTGGCAGGGCATCCAGACGGCCTTCGTGGACGATCCGCAGCGGGCCGTCAAGGAAGCCGACGAACTGGTCGCCGTCGTGATCCAGAATCTGGCGACCACGTTCGCCGACCACAAGAAGGAACTGGAATCCGCGTGGAGCCAGGGTGAACCGGCCACCGAGGACCTCCGGATCGCGCTCCGCCGCTACCGGTCGTTCTTCAACCAGTTGCTCAGGGCGTAATCCGACCAGTCCGTGAAGGCCTCCTTCCCTACCCTCAAAGTAGGGAAGGAGGCCTTCACGGACTTTCTCAGGCGCCGGTGGTCGACCCCGGCCGCACGATCATCAGCACCGTCACCACGGCCCAGAGCAGATTGAACATCCCGGTGTACATCGCCACGCGCCCGGCCGTCAGCGGCTCCGACGGCGGCTCGGCGTCCAGCGCCGCGAGGATCGCCTTTTGCCCCGGCAGCACCAGCGCTGCCAGGACACCGGCGGCCGCGGCGGTGAGGACGATCGACACGAGGACCCACGCGTCGCCGAAGACCCGCATGCTGCCCGCCGTCGCCAGCCCGAAGAACGGCACGGCGAGACCGACGACGGCGTAGACCCGGCAGATCCGGTGCAGCGCGCGCAGCACGGAGAGACCGGAACCCGGTTCGGCGAAGGCGCGGCGGGCGGCGGCCGGGAACATGCTCGCCGCGACCGTGACCGGTCCGATCGCGATGACGGCGGCGAGGACATGGAGGATCAAGAGGACTTTCGACACGCCGCCGAGCCTAAGATCGTCACCCGCTCCTCCGGTACCGGTGTTTTCGACAGATATCACAGGATTCCGGCCATCGGCTACGTCCGGCGACGTACGCCGAGAGTCGCCTGTGAGCGGATGTGGCGCGGTCTCGCCGCGGACACCATTGGTCACCATGACCATTCCCGTGGACACAGACGAACTCACGAAACGGTACGGCGAACACCTCGCCGTCGACCGGATGAACCTGACCGTGCTGCCCGGCGAGATCTACGGCTTCCTCGGCCCGAACGGTGCCGGCAAGACCACGACGTTGCGGATGTTGCTGGGCCTCGTGCGGCCGACGTCCGGCGGCGTGCGGCTGTTCGGGCGGCCGCCCGGCGACCTCGACGGCGTCGGCGCGCTGATCGAATCGCCCGGCTTCTACCCGTATCTGTCCGGTTCGGACAATCTCAAGGTGCTGGCCCGGTACAGCGGAACGGATCCGCTCCGGGTCGGCGAAGTACTCGCGCTGGTCGATCTCGCCGATCGCGGCAAAGACCGGTATTCGACGTACTCCCTCGGCATGAAGCAGCGGCTCGGGGTCGCGGCGGCGTTGCTGAAGGATCCGCGGCTGCTGATCCTCGACGAGCCGACCAACGGACTCGACCCGGCCGGAATGGCCGACATGCGCGTGCTGATCCGGCGGCTCGGCGCGGAGGGGTGCACCGTACTGCTGTCGAGTCATCTGCTGGGCGAGGTCCAGCAGATCTGCGACCGCGTCGGCGTCGTCTCGCACGGGCGGCTGGTCGCGGAGAACACGGTCGCCGAACTCCGCGGTGGCACGGTGCTGCACATCGAAGTCGACGAGATCACCCGCGCCGCCGAGCTGGCGAAGCGCTGGATCGGTGGCGAGAACGTGCGGGCGAGCGGGACCGGTCTCGATCTGACCGTCGCCCCGGAGCGCGCGTCGTGGCTGAACCGCGAACTCGTGACGGAAGGGATCGCGGTGCGCGAACTGCATGTCCGCGAGCGGGATCTGGAACAGGTTTTCTTCGAGCTCACCGGAGAGGTGGCGGATCATGTGGGGTAGCTGTAGCGCCGAGCTGGCGAAACTCGTCCGGCGTCCGGCGAACTGGTTCATGCTGGGGATCGCGGTCGTGCTCGGGCTGACGTTCACCTACCTGCTGCCGCTGGCTGGCGCGGCGGGCTCGTCGAGCGGGGCGCCCGGTACGGATCGCGGGCTGGCCTCGACCATGCCGTCGAACCTGGTCGGCAACTCGATCGGCGGGCTTCCGGTGTTCCTCGGGGCGATCCTGCTCGTGATCGGGGTACTGGCTGTCGGCACCGAATACGGCTGGAGCACCTGGAAGACCGTGCTGACACAGGGTCCTTCGCGGTTGACCGTCTACAGTGGGAAGTTGTTCGCACTGGCCGTCGCGACGCTGACCGTCGTGCTGACGAGTTTCGCGACCGGTGCGGTCACGAGCGCGCTCATCGCGTCCTCCGAAGGCGAGCCGATGGACTGGCCGACGCTCGGTTCGCTGATCACCGGGATCGGCGCCGGCTGGCTGATCGCGATGACCTGGGCGGTACTCGGCGCGGCCCTCGCCGTCGCGATGCGCGGGGTGGCGCTGCCGATCGGACTCGGCCTGGTGTGGCTGCTCGTGGTCCAGAACCTGCTGTTCGGGGTCGCGGCCCCGCTGCTGGACTGGGTCGGCACGCTCCAGCTGGCCCTCCCCGGGGCCAACGCGGGTTCGCTGGCCGCGTCGCTCGGCGCTTCGGGTGCGACGCCAGGGGTCGGGGAACTCGTCAGTGTTCCCCAGTCGACGCTGGTGGTGGCCGGGTACCTGGTGGCCTTCGCCGTTCTCGGCGGCTGGCTGCTGCAGCGCCGGGATGTCCTCTGAAGTACGTGAAGGCCCCCTTCATTGCGCCAGGCGCGAGCAAGGGGGCCTTCATGTACTTCTACGCCAGGGCGTCGAGGTCCGCGATGACGTCCTTGGGCAGTTTCAGCTCCGCCGCGGCGATGTTCTCGCGCAGGTGCGACAGCGACGACGTCCCGGGGATCACCAGGATGTTCGGCGACCGCTGGAGCAGCCACGCGAGCGCGACCTGCATCGGCGTCGCGTCCACCCGGCGGGCGCAGTCGTCGAGCACGCCGGACTGCAGCGGGGTGAACCCGCCGAGCGGGAAGTACGGCACGAACGGGACGCTGATGGCCGCGAGGGCGTCGAGCAGCCCGTCGTTGGCACGCTGCGCGACGTTGTACTCGTTCTGCACGCAGACGACCGGCGCGACGGCGCGGGCTTCCTTGACCTGCTCCGCCGAGACGTGGCTCAGGCCGAGGTGCCGGATCAGGCCCTGCTGTCGCAACTCGGCGAGGACCTCGAAAGGCTCCGTGATCGAAACCGGGATCGGGAAGACTCCGTGCTCACCCGCGAGCCGCAGATTGACGACGTCGAGCACGTCGACGCCGAGGTTGCGCAGGTTGTCGTGGACCGCGGAGGTGAGTTCCTCCCGCGAGAGCGCCGAAGGCCAGCCCTTGTCCGGAGTCCGCTTCGCCCCGACCTTCGTGACGATGTGCAGGTTCTCCGGGTACGGGTGCAGCGCCTCGCGGATCAGCTCGTTGACCGTGTGCGGACCGTAGAAGTCGCTGGTGTCGATGTGGGTCACGCCCAGCTCGACAGCCTCGCGAAGGACGGCGATCGCGGTCTCGCGGTCACTCGGCGGCCCCCAGATGCCGGGGCCGGACAGCCGCATGGCGCCGTAGCCCATCCGGCTCACGGTGAGATCGCCGAGAGTGAGGGTGCCGCCTGGGCTCATGATCGCTCCTTGTGCAAGTGGGTTGCGCTCACCTTAGGCAGGTCCGGCCGCTCCGGCGCGGGCAGGAAGGGAGCAAGGGACCTTTGCTATCGCCCGACGCTCTGACCAGCACGAACGACCAGGCCGACCAGCTGATTGGCCAGCCCTTCGGTCAGCCCGTCGACGAACATCTCGCGGCCGGCGGGTGCTCCCCGTTCGGCCAGAACCGTCGCCACGGCCTCGCCCGGGTTCGCGTAGGGCCACATACCCGCGACGAGGATGAAGACGGCCTTAGCGAAGTGCCCGGCCGCCTCGGCGTCCAACGGGACCTGGGCGCGGACGACCTCGGCGAGCCGTTCGGTCCGCTCGGCGGCCCGGCTCTTGAACGTCCGCGCGGTCTCCACGGAGATGTTGCGTTCGAGCACGGCGGCCATCGTGCTGATCAGCTCGCACAGGAGCCGCTGCCGCGAGATCGACGTCGCTATGACGGTCGCGACGCGCACTTCGCGCTCCCAACCAGGCTTCGCGTCGCGAGGAGCGCCTAGCTCGCCTTCAAGCTCGTCGAGCCACGCGACCCAGATCGCGTCGAGGACTTCCAGGAAGATCGCCTCGCGGCTGTCGAAGTACCGCAGCACGTTCGACTTCGCGAGGCCGACGCGATCGCTCAGTTCTCGCAGGCTGATCCGGGAAACCGGCCGCTCGGCCAGTAGTTCGCGCGCCGCCCCGAGGATCGCCGTGCGCCGGGCCTCCACCTGTTCAGGCCGCCGGGCGCGCTGAAAGTCGGGGGCCACGCGCCGCACGCTACCAGACCACCCGGCTGTTATTCGGTCTTCGCGGCCCTTCGGTCGTGCACCCGCTTGTAGCTCCAGATCAGCAGCGCGAACAGGATGAGCCCGGACAGGATCAGGCTCGAACCGGTGCTCCAGCCGCCGAGCGGCAGCCCGGGCACCAGCCACCAGACGACCCCCGCCGCCAGCAGGCACAGCCCGGCCAGCACCGAACCGGCGATGCGCAGCGGCGAAGAAACGCTGTCCTCGGCCGCCTTCATCGCCCTGTCCCGGATGGGATCGACGTACTTCTCCACCACCGGGAACTCCGACGCCAGCACGAGCAGCCCCGCGAGCACGAGCAACAGGCCCGGTCCGGGCAGCACGAGCAGTGCGATGCCGACCAGCAGGAGAATGCCGCCCGCGACCAGGATCAGCACCTGCTTCACGGGTTTTCCGATGCCCACCGTTTTCTCCTCGCCGTCGTCTTTCTCCGATTGTGCCCGTCGGACGGGAAACGCGCTGGTCCGGGCAACGGCAGGAGCTGTCGGTTTCGCGGAAGCGATAGCAAAGGTCCCTTGCTCACTCCCCCGCGCGCAGCAGCTGCTCGAAAGGCACGAACCCGCTGGTCGGAGCCGCCGCCGTCCCCTCCGAGGACAGCCGGGAGGCGAACTCCCGTCCCGCCCGCGAAGCCCGCCCGTCGAGATCGCCCGGAGACGCCCAGTCCGACGAAGCCGCGTACACCGCCGTCGCGACAGGCTCGGCGCGTAGGTAGGCGAAGAGCGGACGTAGCGCGAAGTCGAGCACCAGCGAGTGCCGTTCGGTCCCGCCGGTGGCGCCGATCAGCACCGGCTTCCCGTCGAGCGCCTTCGGGTCCAGCACGTCGAAGAACGATTTGAACAGCCCGCTGTACGACGCGGTGAACACCGGCGTGACGGCGATCAGGCCGTCCGCGGCGGTCACCGTGTCGATGGCCGCGCGCAGCGCCGGGGAGGGAAATCCGGTCAGCATGTTCTTCGTGACGTCGAGGGCCAGGTCCCGGAGTTCGATCACCTCGATCTTCACGTCCGGCAGCGCGGAAGAAACCGCCGCGGCGAGTTTGTCCGCGAGCAGCCTCGTCGAAGACGGCTGGCTCAACCCCGCCGTCACGACAGCGATCGTGGTCATGCGGTCACCGCCGAAGAAGCCTCGACAAGCGAAGCGTGCGTAGGCGCCTCGGGAACATGAGCCGGACGAAGGGAGTCGAGTTCCTTGCGCAGCACCGGAATCACGTGCTCGCCCAGCAGGTCGAGCTGCTCCAGGACGGTCTTCAACGGCAGCCCGGCGTGGTCCATCAGGAACAGCTGACGCTGGTAGTCGCCGAAGTGCTCGCGGAAGGTCAGCGTCTTGTCGATCACCTCTTGCGGGCTGCCCACGGTCAGCGGCGTCTGCTCGGTGAACTCCTCCAGCGACGGGCCGTGTCCGTACACCGGCGCGTTGTCGAAGTACGGCCGGAACTCCCGCACCGCGTCCTGCGACTTCGGCCGCAGGAACACCTGGCCGCCGAGGCCGACGATGGCCTGGTCCGCCTTGCCGTGCCCGTAGTGCTCGTACCGCTCGCGGTACAGCTCGATCAACGCCTGGAAGTGCTCTTTCGGCCAGAAGATGTGGTTCGCGAAGAACCCGTCGCCGTAGTAAGCGGCCTGCTCCGCGATCTCCGGGCTCCGGATCGAACCGTGCCAGACGAACGGCGGCACGCCGTCGAGCGGACGCGGGGTCGAGGTGAACTCCTGCAGCGGCGTCCGGAACTTGCCGGACCAGCTGACCACGTCCTCACGCCACAACCGGTGCAGCAAATGGTAGTTCTCGATGGCCAGCGGGATGCCCTGCCGGATGTCCTGCCCGAACCACGGGTACACCGGTCCGGTGTTGCCGCGGCCCATCATCAGGTCGACCCGTCCGTCGGCGAGATGCTGCAGCATCGCGAAATCCTCGGCGATCTTCACCGGGTCGTTCGTGGTGATCAGCGTCGTCGACGTGGAAAGAACGAGTTTCGACGTCCGCGCGGCGATGTAGCCCAGCATCGTCGTCGGCGAGGACGGCACGAAGGGCGGGTTGTGGTGCTCGCCGGTGGCGAACACGTCGAGGCCGACCTCTTCGGCCTTGAGCGCGATCCGCACCATCGCCTTGATGCGCTCGTACTCGCTGGGCGCCTCCCCGGTGGTCGGGTCGGTCGTCACATCGCCCACCGTGAAGATTCCGAACTGCATGACCTGCTCCCTTGTCACCGGGTTATCGTTGCTTGAGCGTTCAACTTTACGCGCGGAAGAGATATTCCCGGCCACCGCCCTACTGGTCCAGACCTTCGGCGCGAGCTGAACGAGTGACTTGGTCGGACATCGAGGTGAGCGCGCTCACACTCGAAGCCATGTGGCTCACCTCCCTGCTTGTGACAACGTTGACATTGGCACTCTCCCCCGCCACTCCCATCACTCCGGCCCCGTCTGTCACGGCGACCATCTGCGCCAAGTACTGCGACGGCCGCGATCCCGCGGTCGCCGTCGGCGACAGAAGACCCAGCACGGCGACGGTCTGGGGCCGCGCCCTCACCCTGCACCTCTCCGACGGCGACGACATGGGCTGGGGCAGCGTCGAAAACGGCGATCCCGGTGACGAAGTGTGGCTCGACCGCTCCTTCGACGGCGGGCGCACCTGGACCGGTGACAGCCGGATCGGCGACACGAAGATCCCCGACGGCCAACGCGGCTGGCGGACGCTGATGTTCAACGTCGACGACCCCGCCACCCACCGGTTCGGCGCGCTCCGCGGCTGCGGGAAGGCGGGCAACCGGCCGGAAATCGCCTGCACGCCGTGGTTCCGCACCACCGTCGCCGCGGGCGGCCGCACCGAAGCGGCGGCCACCGCGTTGATGCAGTTCTACGACAACGGCACCGGGCTCTGGCAGACCACGGGCTGGTGGAACTCCGCGAACGCGCTCACCGCGATCCTCGACTACAGCCTCCGCACCGGCTCGCCGAACTACCGCTACGCGATCGGGAACACCTTCGATCGCAACCGGGGCAACAACTTCACGAACGAATACATCGACGACACCGGTTGGTGGGCGCTCACCTGGATCCGGGCCTACGACCTGACCAAGGACCGCCGCTACCTCGATACCGCCGTCATCGCGGCGAACTACATGTACTCCTACCGCGACGGCACCTGCGGCGGCGGTCTGTGGTGGTCGACGGCGCGGACGTACAAGAACGCGGTCACCAACGAGTTGTACGTCAAGGTCGCCGCGTCCTTGCACAACCGCCTCCCCGGCGACACGGTCCAGCTCGCGCGGGCACGCGAGGTCTGGGACTGGTTCGAGAACAGCGGCATGGTCAACGGGAGCGGCCTCGTCAACGACGGCCTGAACTCCTCGTGCGCCAACAACGGTGACGCCGTGTGGAGCTACAACCAGGGCATCGTCCTCGGCGCGCTGGTCGAGCTGAACCGTGCGACCGGTGACGCCGCGCTGCTCACGAGGGCCCGCCGGCTCGCCGACGCCTCCACCACGGCACCGTCGCTGCATTCCGGCGGGATCCTGCGCGACCCGTGCGAGTCCGGCGACTGCGGCGCGGACGGCCCGTCGTTCAAGGGCGCGTACGCCCGCAACCTCGGCGAACTGGACCGGGCGCTCACGGGCAGGCCGTACCGCGCTTACCTGACCCGCCAAGCGAATTCGACGGTCGCGAACAACCGCACCTCACTCGATCAGCACGGCCTGCGCTGGGCCGGTCCGGTCGACCGCATCGACGCGGCCCGTCAGCACAGCGCGCTGGAGGTCCTCACGGCAGCCCTCTGATCACCGGCGTCGGGACGTGCAGCCAGGCGAGGACCTCGGTCTCCTTCTCGTTGACGAGCACCTGCCGGTAGCTCATCGTGTCGAGACCGGGGCCGCCCTGGTCCTGGACGTCCTCGTGGAACCGGTCCGACACGAGCACCACCACGGGCGACTCGGCCGGCGCCTCCGCAAGCGCTTTCCGGAGCACCTGTGAATCGAGCAGCCTGGCGAGCAGCACTTTCGGCCGCCCCGTCACGCCGTACTCGTCGAGCGTGACCTCGCCGGCGTGGATCGCCACGCGCACCCGGATCCGCAGCGTCGGATCGGTGACCACGTTGTACTTGGCCAGCTCCGCCGCCAGTTGCGAAAGCAGCGGGAGCAGCAGCCGGAACTTCGGGAAATGCGGCGGGACGACGACGATCATCCCGTCGCCGGTATCCCGTTTGAGACACATGTTCCAGGAGATCCCGCTGGCCTCGAAGGCGTTGGCCAGCAGGCCGAAGAGCATCCGCCGCACCTGGACGAAGATGTCGCTGCTGCGCCCGACCTGGCCGAATCCGGCGATGTCGATCGAGAACAGCCCGCAGTGCATGCCGGATTCGACCCAGACCGTCCGCTGCGGGTAGAGGATCTTCTTCCGCAGCAGGGCGAGGTGGACGCAGGACACGGTGATCAACAGGATCGTGCCGAAGAACCACGAGAGGGCCATGCCCGTCTCGACTTCGCTCTCTGTTCCCCCGGTCTCGAGCAGCCAGATCAGACCGAGGGAGGCCAGGCCGTAGATCAGCACGTACAGCAACACGAACGGACGGCGCAGCCGGATCGCCGCGTGCACGAACGGCAAGGGCGCGAGCAGCCCGAGTGACGCGATGACCACCACGAAATACCAAAGACTCACCACACGCTGCGCGGTCGACGCGCGCGTGGGACCGACTCCGACGGCCACTTCCCGATTCCCCCTGCCGCCCCCAGCAGTGTGACAGTGGAAACCATAACGCCTCACCAGGTGAGTGTCAGGAGCAGGACCAGGGTAAAAGCGACGGTCTTCACGGACGGTCGCGAAAGGGCGACATCGGATGACAGGGCGTGGCCACGAACAGGTGTTCGCCACACCGAGGGCGCTGGAGAAGACGAACTGTCGGGGCCGCCGGATATCCTCCAGTACGGTGTCGCGTTGAACGCCACCTCCACGAGCAAGTTCGCGAGCCACGACTCCAGGAGAAAGACCCAGTGACTGCTGAGACCCTGTACGGGGCCGACGACCTGACGCATCTCGAGGGTCTGGAAGCGGTCCGCAAGCGCCCCGGGATGTACATCGGCTCCACCGACAGCCGCGGTATCAACCACCTGTTCTCCGAGGTCGTGGACAACTCGACCGACGAAGGTGTGGCGGGTCACGCCACGAAGATCGTGGTCACCCTGCACGCCGACGGCAGTGTCCAGGTCGACGACGACGGCCGGGGCATCCCCACCGGCACGCACGCGAAATCCGGTTTGTCCGGTGTCGAGCTGGTGCTGACGAGGCTGCACGCCGGCGGCAAGTTCGGCGGCTCGGGCTACAAGACCTCCGGCGGTCTGCACGGCGTCGGCGCTTCGGCGGTGAACGCGCTGTCGCACCGCTTCGACGTCACCGTGAAGCAGAACGGCAAGGTCCACCAGATGTCGTTCGCGCACGGCGTCCCCGGCGTGTTCGACGGGCCCGGCCCGAAGGCGAAGTTCACCCGCAAGTCCGGGCTGAACATCACCGGGAAGATGAAGCGCGGCGAGCGCAGCGGCACGTCGATCCGGTACTGGTACGACTCGCGCTACTTCGAGACGGGCTCCTCGCTCGACGTCGAAGGCGTCCGCACGAAGATGCGCAACACCGCCTTCCTGGTCCCCGGCGTCACCTACGTACTGCGCACCGCTGTCGACGACTCGATCAGTGAAGAGACCTTCCACTTCCCCAACGGCCTCTCCGACATGGTCGACTTCCTTTCGCCCGCCGGCGAAAAACCCGTCTGCGGCACGCTGTTCATCACCGGCGAAGGCACGTACAAGGAGAACGCGGCCGACGCCAACGGGGTCATGCAGTCCAATGTGGTGCGTCAAGCGGAGATCGAGGTCGCGCTCCGCTGGGGCACCGGCTACGAGCGGACGGTGGAGTGCTTCACCAACACCATCCGCAACGTGCACGGCGGCACACATCGCCGCGGTTTCGATCGCGCGGTGCTGAAAGCCTTGCAGGACGCCATTTCCAAAACCCGCGGGCTGCTGAAGCCCAAGGAGGACATGCCGACCGTCGAGGACGTGCTCGAAGGCATGACGGCGGTCGTGCACGTCCGCCTGCCGGAGCCGCAGTTCACGTCGCAGACCAAGGACGAGCTGTCCACCGCCGGGATCACCCGGGTCATCCAGGGCGTCGTCGACAAGCACATCCGTGCCTGGACCGAAGAGCGCAAGACCAAATCCGAGGCCAAGGTCGTCCTGCAGAAGGTGGTCGACGCGTCACGCGTCCGGCTCACCCAGAAGCAGCAGAAGGACGCCGCCCGGCGCAAGACCGCGCTCGAAGGCGCGGCCATGCCGCCGAAACTGGTCGACTGCCGCACCACCGGCGTCTCCCGCAGCGAACTGTTCCTCGTCGAGGGTGACAGCGCGCTCGGTTCGGCGCGGATGGCGCGCGTGTCGGAGTACCAGGCGCTGCTTCCCTTGCGGGGCAAGATCCTCAACGTCCAGAAGGCGTCGCTCGGTGACACGCTGAAGAACGCCGAGATCGCCTCGATCGTGCAGGTGCTCGGCGCCGGCAGTGGGCGCACGTTCGACCTGTCGACCATGCGCTACGGCCGGGTGATCCTGATGGCCGACGCGGACGTCGACGGTTCGCATATCCGGACGCTGCTGATCACCCTGTTCGCCAAGTACATGCGGCCGGTGATCGAGGACGGCAGGCTCTACGCCGCGATGCCGCCACTGCACAAACTGGTCACCAAGGGCCGGAACCCGGAAACCCACTTCACCTTCTCCCAGAAGGAGATGGAGACCAAGTACGCGGCGCTGGAACGCGCGGGCAAGCAGATCGTCACGCCGGTGCCCCGGTTCAAGGGTCTCGGTGAGATGGACGCCGACGAACTGTGGGACACCACGATGAACCCGGCCACCCGCTCGGTCCGCCGCATCACCCTCGACGACGTCGAAGCCGCGGAGAACGCGCTGGAACTGTTGATGGGCGAGAAGGTCGAGCCTCGCCGCAACTGGCTGGTCGAATCCTCCGACCGGGTCGACCGCGAAGCCATCGACGCCTGATTTCGTTGCTAGTCAAGGAGCTTTGAGCAATGGCACGCCGTAAGGGCACCACCACCAAGGTCGACCCCTCCGCGTTCGACAAGCCCGGCGCGAACGTCTTCGACAACTCGCTGAAGACGGAGATCGAGGATTCGTACCTGGAGTACGCCTACTCGGTCATCCACTCGCGGGCGCTCCCGGACGCGCGGGACGGGCTGAAGCCGGTGCACCGCCGGATCCTTTTCTCCATGCATGAGAACGGTTACCGGCCGACACACGCGTACGTGAAGTCGTCCCGCGTGGTCGGTGACTGCTTCGTTCGTGGCGCGTTGGTCTCGACTCCGGACGGCCTGCGCCCGATCGAGGACATCGAGGTCGGAGAGCGCGTACTGGACGGCGGGGGTAAGGCCGTCCCGGTGACGGCGGTCTACGAAAACCCGGTGTCCGAACTCGTTCGCATCACCTGGTCGAACGGGCACACGATGGTGGTCACGCCGGGACAGCGCTTCCGGACGGTCTCGGACGACTCGGCTCTCGAATGGACCGACGCGCGGGATCTCGCGGGCCGCCGCACCGTGGGATACGGAAGCGGCCGCAGCGCCGCCCGTCACACCGGCGGCGGGGACCTTTACGGGTACCTGCTCGGGTTGATCGCGGCCGAAGGCTTCGCCGTCGACAGGGCCCGGAGCGTCGACGGACGAGTCCGGATCCACATGTGCGACGTCGAACCTCTGGACGCCGTACACGACTGGGCCACCGCCAACGGACTGACCGTCCACCGCGGAACACGCGCGGCTCAGCAGGCCGGGTACCGGGATCAGCACGTTCTCACGTTCGCCCGGCACGAAGGCCTTCTGGCGGTCGGCACCCCCCTGAGCGATCAAAAGCACATTCCGCTCGAAGTCCTGGCCGATCGGTCGGCTTGGGCGCCGTTCCTCGCCGGCCTGTTCGACGGCGACGGATATGTGCGCAAGGATCGCCGGGAGATCGTGTTCGTCAGCACAAGCGAAAAGCTGATCCGGCAGACTTACTCGATCCTCGCCGACCTCGGTATCCACGGCCATCACTGGTCCTCGCCGAAGCCGGAAGGCCACAAGACCCTATTGGGCCTGTCCTTCAGCGGACAGGACGCGAACGAGCTCGCTCGGTTCCTGCTTCCGTGGATCAGGATCGGCTACAAGAAGACCGCCTTGTCCAGGATCGGCGAGATCTCGTACCAGTACCACGGCAAGCAGGGCAACGACCGTCTGCCCTACCAGGCCGTCATGGCCGAGTTCTCCAACGCCCACCTGGGTGGCGGCTGGTACCGCGACACCTCCGGGAAGGCGTTCAGGTCGTCGTTGTCCGGTGCGAGCGGCACGAAGGTGCGCTACGGAAAGGACCGGAACGGGCTCGCCTTGGCGGATCGGTCGTTCCCGCTCTCTCGCGCCGAGCAGGACGGCTGGATCGAGAAGCTGCGACGGATCGGTTCGCCGATGGCGGGCAGGCTTGGCGCACTGTCCGGGTACTCCTTCATCGAAGTGACGTCCGTCGAACCGGTCGAGCCGGACACGACTTACGACATCCAGGTGGGCACCGACGAACACGCCTTCGTCGCCGAGGGTTTCGTCGTCCACAACTGCATGGGCAAGTACCACCCGCACGGTGATACCGCGATCTACGACGCCATGGTGCGCATGGCGCAGGACTTCTCCCTCAACGTGCCGCTGATCGACGGGCACGGGAACTTCGGTTCCCCGGACGACGGGCCGGCCGCTTCGCGTTATACCGAAGCGAAAATGTCCCCGGAAGCGATGCTGCTGGTCGGCGAACTCGGCGAGGACACCGTCGACTTCCGGCCCAACTACGACGGTTCGCTCGCCGAGCCGACGGTGCTGCCCGCCGCCTTCCCGAACCTGCTGGTCAACGGCACGTCCGGGATCGCGGTCGGGATGGCGACCAACATGATCCCGCACAACCTGACCGAGGTCATCGGCGCGGCGCGGTGGCTGATCAACCATCCGAACGCCACCCTCGACAAGCTGATGGAGTTCGTCCCCGGCCCCGACCTGCCCACCGGTGGTTCGCTGCTGGGGCTGGACGAGGTCCGCCGCGCCTACGAGACCGGCCGCGGTGTGGTGCGCATGCGCGCCAGCGCCGAGACCGGACCGCTGGAAGGCAGCCGCGGCCGCCAGGCGATCACCGTCACCGAGCTGCCGTACGGCGTCGGCCCGGAGAAGGTGATCGAGAAGATCACCGACGAGGTCAACAAGTCCAAGCGGCTCACCGGCATCGCCGACGTCAAGGACCTCACCGACCGTGAGAACGGCACGCGGCTGGTCATCGAGTGCAAGGTCGGCGTGAACCCGCAGGCGCTGCTGGCGGATCTGTACCGGCTGACCCCGCTGGAGCAGTCCTTCGGCATCAACAACCTGGTGCTGGTGGACGGGCAGCCGCAGACGCTGGGGCTCAAGGCGCTGCTGGAGGTCTTCCTCAGCCACCGCTACGAGGTCGTCACCCGCCGCACGCGCTACCGCCGCCGCAAGCGCGAAGAGCGCCTGCACCTGGTCGACGGTCTGCTGATCGCCTTGCTCAACATCGACAAGGTGATCAAGCTGATCCGCGAAAGCGAGAACGCCGCGGCCGCGAAGGACGGCCTGATGAAGCGGTTCAAGCTCTCGGAGATCCAGGCGACCTACATCCTGGACACCCCGCTGCGGCGGCTCACGAAGTACGACCGGATCGAACTCGAGGCCGAGCAGGACAAGCTGCGCGAGGAGATCGCCGAGCTGTCGAAGATCCTCGACGACGAGTCGGTGCTGAAGAAGGTCGTCTCGGCCGAACTGGCCAAGGTCGCCAAGGACCACCCCACCGAACGCCGCACCGCGCTGATCGACGGCGATCTCAAGGAGGTCCTCGCCGCGTCGAAGCCGTCGGGTCCGCTGGAGGTCGCCGACGACCCGTGCCAGGTGATCCTGTCTGCCACCGGGCTGGTCGCGCGGACGGCGGCGGAATCGGAGGAGGCGTCGGAAGTGCGGCGCCGCAACGGCCGCGTCAAACACGACTCGGTGTCCGCCGTCGTGCACTCGACCGCACGCGGTCAGGTGCTGCTGGTGACCAACCGCGGCCGCGCGTTCAAGACCGACGTGCTGCCGCTGCCGGTGCTGCCCGAGCAGGCGGGCACCGTGTCCCTGCGTGGCGGAATGGCCGCGAAGGAACTCGTGCCGCTGGAGAAGGGTGAGCGCGTCATCGGGCTGGCTCCGCTCGGCGAGCAGGCCGCCGGCTCCCCCGGTCTCGCACTCGGTACGAAACTCGGCGTGGTGAAGGTGTGCTCGCCGGAATGGCCGGTCCGCTCGGACGAGTTCGACGTGATCAGCCTGAAGGACGGTGACGAGGTCGTCGGCGCCACCTGGCTCACCGACGGCGAGGAGACACTGGCGTTCTTGTCATCCGAAGCGTCGCTGCTGCGCTACCCCGCTTCGCTGGTGCGACCGCAGGGCCTCAAGGGCGGCGGGATGGCCGGGATCGCCGTGCGCGGTGAGGCGGAAGTGGTCTTCTTCGGCGCCGTCCGTACGGATGACGCCGAGCACGGCGAGCCGATGGTCGTCACCGCGACAGGCTTGAGCGTGAAGGTGACACCGTTCAGCGAGTACCCGGCGAAGGGCCGCGCGACCGGCGGTGTCCGGGCACAGCGGTTCCTGAAGGGCGAAACGCGGCTGGCCGTCGGCTGGATCGGCCCGCGCCCGGCCGGTGCCGCCCGCAACGGCGACCCGGTGGAACTGCCCGAGATCGACGTCCGGCGCGACGGCTCCGGCCACGCGCACCCCGGCCCCGAGGTCGTCGGCCACCTGATCGAACGCAGCTGACCCCGGCCGCATTTAGTGAGGGGTAAGTCAAACCTGGCGTAGCTCGGCTGTCCTGTGAAGGGCTTCCTCGCTGTCTTCAAGCCAGAGCGGAAGCCTTCCCGGCCTGGCTCCGGACTGGCTGGCAAGTTTCGGCCGGGTCGTGGTGGAGTTGACTGACACGAGAGGCTCGGCCCGGCTCTTGACTGTCCATAAGGGACACCTTTCGAGACCAAAGCGCCCGATTTAGGTGATTTGCACGGTTTCTCGAGAGGGTTGTGAGTGATTTGGGTCGTTCTATTGAGGGGTAAGGCAATGTGTCGTGGCGTGGGGCCGGTGTAGCTCCTGTGTACGTGTTCTTGTGGTAATGAAGGCCTCCTTGCCTACTTTGACGGTCAGGGCCCCGGCAAAGTCGCAGAGTTGCTGGTCGGCACTGTTCTTGGTGGTCCGGATGTGGCATCGCTGATGCCTGCGGGGTCCGAGTGTGGAGGATTTGGGACGGTGAACGTCCCAAATCCTCCACACTCGAGGTGCACCAGGTTCAGGGGCATACCCCTGAACCTCTGTTGATCAAGCTTCGCAACCGGGGTGCGACCCCGCGTCTATGAAGGAATTGGGACACTCAACGTCCTAATTCCTTCATAGACGTCGGCCTGCGCCATGACGAAGAGGTCTCCGACCAGCAAGATTTCGACTTTGCCGGGACCCTGCTCTGACGGTAGTGAAGGAGGCTTTCGCTACCGTCGGATGTGAGCCCTGGTGACAGTGGGACGGCTGGGGCCTCGGCGGCCGGTCGTGAAGTACATGAAAGCCCCCTTCCTGGCGCCTAGCGCAAGGAAGGGGCCTTCATGTACTTCGGTAAGGCGTGACTCGCGTGCCTGGATGCCGCACTCAGGGATGCGGAGTCTAAGCACGCGAGATCCGGGTCTGAGCACGCGAGTGCGGCGTCGCGTCACCCAGCCCGCCGTCTCGCCCGAGGCACGACACGTTTGCCTTACCCCTCAATAACCCTCATTAACACTCACGACCCCACGGACGTTCAGTTACTCATAAATGTCCCTTGTGGACACTGAAGCCCGGCATGCGTCCAGAATCAGGCCTGCCCTACTTCGACTTTGCCGGCCCCTGACCTTGAGCGCGGGAAGGAGGCCTTCACAGACACGTCACCTTCGGCTGACTCGGCCGCATTTAGTCCTCTAACTGCGGCCACCCCGCGCGCCGTCCCCCTCACCCGCGCGATAGCAAAGGTCCCTTGCTCTCTCAGCGGCCCAGCAGCGCCTTCGCGATGTGCGTCACCTGGATCTCGTTGCTCCCCGCGTAGATCATCAGCGACTTCGCGTCCCGCGCCAGCTGCTCCACCCGGTATTCGGCCATGTACCCGTTGCCGCCGAACAGCTGCACGGCCTCCATCGCGACCTCGGTCGCCGCCTCCGACGAGTACAGCTTCATCGCCGAAGCCTCGGCCAGCGTCGGCATCTTGCCCGCGCGCAGGGTCTCGATCAGCTGGAAGACCATGTTCTGCACGTTGATCCGCGCGACCTCCATCTTCGCCAGTTTGAGCTGGATCAGCTGGAACCGCCCGATCTCCTGGCCCCACAGCTTCCGGTTCTTCGCGTAGTCCACGCAAAGCCGGTGACATTCGTTGATGATCCCGAGCGCCAGCGCCGCGACCCCGATCCGTTCGACCGCGAACCCGGACTTCACCTCGGCCTTGCTGTCGCCGTCACGGCCGGTCTCGGACTCGCCGAGGAGCCTGTCCCGGCCGAGCCGGACGTCGCTGAAGAACAGCTCACCGGTCGGCGAGGACATCATGCCCATCTTCTTGAACGACTTGCCCTGTGTGAGCCCCGGCATGCCCTTGTCCAGCACGAACGTCAGCACCTTGCGGTCCCGCACCTCCGAGCCGTCGTCGAGCTTCGCGTAGACGATGATCGTGTCGGCGTACGGGCCGTTGGTGATGAAAGTCTTCTGTCCATTGAGGACATACTCGTCCCCGTCGCGCCGCACCGACGTCTTCATGCCGCCGAAAGCGTCCGAGCCGGAGTCGGGTTCGGTGATCGCCCACGCGCCGACCTTCTCGAAGGTCGCCAGCCCGGGAAGCCAGCGTTCTTTCTGCGCCTGCGTGCCCTTCGTCAGGATGGTCTGCGCGGTCAGTCCGATGCTCACGCCGAGCGAGGCGACGATGCCGAGGCTGACCCCGGCCAGCTCGCTCACCGCGATGAGCACCATCGCCTCCTGCCCGCCGAACGCGAGCCCGCCGCCACCCGACCCGGACCCGGACGACTTCGCCAGCAGCTTCGACACCGATTCCCGCGCGAGCGCGTCGATGCCGAAGGAGGCGAACATCTTGCGGATGATGTCGTACGGCGGCAGCGTGCCGCTTTCCAGCGCGTCGAGATGCGGCCGGATCTCCTTGTCGACGAACTCGCGGATCGCGTCCCGGATCAGCAGTTCGGTCTCGGACCACTCGATCACGGCAGCCTGGCCGCGATGTCGTCGATCGTCCAGGCTTCCTCGGTTTCGATCACCTTGACGTCGTGCCAGCCGGCGAGTTCCGAGATCGCCCCGCCCTGCACCGCGAACACCTTGCCGGTGAGCGGGCACTTCTCGGTCGCGAGGTAGGCCACGAGCGGCGAGATGTTGGCCGGGGAGAACGCGTCGAACTCCCCTTCCTCGACCTCCTGCGCGAAGATCGCGCCCATCCCCGGCGTCGCCAGGGTGAGCCGCGTGCGCGCGATCGGCGCGATCGCGTTGACCCGCACGCCGTAGCGGTCCAGTTCCTCGGCCGCGACCAGCGTCAACGCGGCGATGCCCGCCTTCGCCGCGCCGTAGTTGGCCTGTCCCGCGTTCGGCAGCGTGACGCCGGACGCCGACGCGGTGTTGATCACCGAACCGGCCACCTGCTCACCGGCCTTGCTCGCCGACTTCCAGTACGCCGCCGCGTGCCGCAGCACCGCCGCGTGCCCCTTCAGATGCACGGCGATCACGGAATCCCATTGGGACTCCTCCAGTCCGGCGATGAACGCGTCGCGCAGGATGCCCGCGTTGTTCACGACGACGTCCAGCCTGCCGAACTCGCCGACCGCTTGCGCGATCAGTTCCTCGGCACCCGCCCAGTCGGCGACGTCGGCCGTGTTCGCCACGGCCTTCCCGCCCGCCGCGCGGATCTCGTCGACGACCTCCTGCGCCGGACCGGTGTCGGCCCCGCTGCCGTCGTTCGCCCCGCCGAGGTCGTTGACCACGACGCTCGCGCCCTCCCGCGCGAACAGCAGCGCGTGCTCCCGGCCGATCCCCCGGCCGGCGCCGGTGATGACGGCGACCCGCCCGTCGAGTGCTCCCATGGCTTTGCTCCTACTCCGCGAATTCCGCGAGACCGTCTTTGAGCACGACGGTTTCGCCGACGGTGGTTTCGAACGCGTAGCTCCCGGCGCCCGCGCGCCAGATGGACGTCGTCAGGTCCTGGCCGGGCAGCACCGGTTTGGCGAACCGGACGGCGAACCGCTTCAGTCTGTCCACATCGGACCCGGCGACCTCGGTCAGCAGCGCCCACGAGGTGAACGCCATGGTGCACAGGCCGTGCGCGATGATCCCCGGCAGCCCCGAATCCTTCGCGACCTCTTCGTCGAGGTGGATCGGCATCGGATCGCCCGCGGCAGGCGCGTAGCGGTAGGTCTGGTCGTCGTCGACGTGCTGGCTGACCTTCGCCACCGGCGGCTGTAGGCGCAGGCTTTCGTCGAACTTGTGGTCCGGCCCGAGTTCGCCGCGTGTCTCCCCGGTGTCGAACCCTCGCACGAACAACGTCACGTACTGCTCGTTGACGAGGTCGCCGTCCTCGGTGCGGCATTCGAGGTGGATGGTGCCGCGCGTACCGTTCGGCAGGCCTTCGTAGCCGGTCATCCGCGCCCGGGACACGAGCTTGTCGCCGGGACGGATCGGCCGGTGGAACCGGAATTCCTGTTCCCCGTGCACGATCCGGCCGAACAATCCGACCGGCACGACCTCCAGCGCGGGTTCCATCAGCGACTCGAACACCGGCACGATCGCGAACACCGGGCTCGCGACATCACCCGCGAGGTGCGCCGGGATCGGGTCGTTGGTCGCCTTGGCGTACTCGATCAGCCGCTCGCGGGTCACCTCGAACCGGGACTCGTCGGTCCACTTGCCGAGCCCGCCCGGATCGAACCGGTCCTCGGTCACGCGACCAGCGCCTTGAAGTTCTCGAGGGAGGCGTCGAGGTTCTTCTTGCCGTCCTTCTCGACGGCCTTGCCGAGCGCGCCCACGATCATCTGTCCGGCGAACTCGGCGTCGATGCTGGCGAGCGATCCCTCCCCGGACGGCTCCACGGACAGCTCGAACTTGACCTTCACCCCGGCCATCCCGGTCCCGGAGATCGCCAGCTTCGACGGTGCCTCGAACTCGTCGACGGTCCAGGTGATCGTGTTCGGCATCCCGAGCATCGTGACGACCTCGGAAGCCTGCGCGCCCTTGGAGAATTCGGCCGGGACGTCGCCCTTCCACTTGGTGTGGATGGTCAGCCACTTCTCGAAGTTGTTGGGGTTCGAGAACTCCGCCCACACCTTGCCGGGAGCGGCGGGGAGTTCGACGGAGGCACTGATCTTGCCCATGGTTGTTCCTTTCGGTGCGCTCAGCGCTCGGCGCGCTGGTAGGCGGTGACGACGGCGGCGCCGCCGAGTCCGATGTTGTGTTGCAGCGCGGCTTCGACACCGTCGACCTGGCGTTTGTCCGCGGTACCGCGCAGCTGCCAGGTCAGCTCGGCGCACTGCGCGAGGCCGGTGGCGCCGAGCGGGTGCCCCTTGGAGATCAGCCCACCGGACGGGTTGACGACCCACTTGCCGCCATAGGTGGTGTCCCCGGAATCGACGAGCTTCCCGGCTTCGCCTTCGGCGCAGAGCCCCAGTGCTTCGTAGAGCAGGAGTTCGTTGGCGGAGAAGCAATCGTGCAGTTCGATGACCTGGAAGTCTTCGGCGCCGAGCCCCGCCTGGTCATACACCTGGCGGGCGGCTTGGACGTTCATGTCGTAGCCGATGATGTTCTTCGCGGTGCCGTCGAACGTGCTCGCGAAGTCGGTGGTCATCGCCTGCCCGACGATCTCGACCGCCTGCCCCGCCAGCCCATGCGAGTCCACAAAGGACTCACTGGCGAGGATCGCCGCACCGGAGCCGTCCGAGGTCGGCGAGCACTGGAGCTTCGTGAGCGGGTCGTAGATCATCCGCGAGTCGAGGATGTCCTGCAGTGAATAGCTTTCCTGGAACTGCGCGTACGGGTTGTTCACCGAATGCCGGTGGTTCTTCTCGCCGATCTTGGCGAAGTGCTCGACGGTCGTCCCGTAGGTCTTCATATGCTCGCGGCCAGCCGCGCCGAACATCCACGGTGCCGGCGGGAACAGCACCTCGGAGATCTCCGCGAGCGCCTGGAGGTGCCTGCCCATCGGCTGTTCGCGGTCGTCGTAGGTCGAACCGAGCGAACCCGGCTGCATCTTCTCGAAACCGAGCGCGAGCACGCAGTCCGCGCGGCCGCCCCGGATCGCTTCCGCGGCCAGGTAGAGCGCGGTCGATCCGGTCGAGCAGTTGTTGTTGACGTTGACCACCGGGATGCCGGTCATGCCCAGTTCGTAGACCGCGCGCTGCCCCGAGGTGGACTCGCCGTAGACGTAGCCGACGTAGGCCTGCCGCACCTCGCCGAAGGAGATCCCGGCGTCTTCGAGCGCCTTGGTCCCGGACTCCTTGGCCATCTGCGGGTAGTCCCAGTCCTCGCGGCGACCGGGTTTCTCGAATTTCGTCATGCCGACGCCGACGACGTACACCTTGTTGCCCACCACGACGCTCCTTGCGCTTGCCGGGTCGCTGCTGGAACTGAAGATACAGACAGGACTGTATTTATCAACCCCTTACATACAGGTCTGCACGGATGTTAGTTACCACACGTTGAGTGTCAGGTGACGCAGACAGCCGGACCACACCCCCGCTAAACAGGGCAAACACCACTTCACAGGGGGTATGCGATGAGAAGAACGAGCATGGTCCTGGCCGCGACCGTCGCCGCCGGACTGCTGTCGGCGGGCACGGCATCGGCGAGCGATTGGACGATGAGCTACCTGCCGCTGCCACCCGGCGGCGACGCTCTCCGGGTCGTGGCCACCGATGGGGCCGGAAGCTACGCGGGGCACTTCGACGGCGGTTTGCTCACCTGGTCCAGCGGGGCCGTCCACGACCACGGCATCCCGGCGGGCTACAACACCGTCGACACCGTGGACGAGAACGCGTCCGGGACCGTTCTCCTCAACAGCTACGCGATCTCCACCCGGGCCAATCGTTCGTTCGTCTTCGAGAACGGCGCGTTCCAGGTCCTGGAGAACGTGCCGGGCTACTCCCAAAGCCGGGTCGTCGGCATGAACGACCGTGGCGACATCGTCGGCACCGTGTTCAACGATCCGCGATACGGCTCCTGGGCAGCGCTCTGGCCCGCCGACGACCGCGCGCATCCGGTGCGTTTGGACGTCTCGCCGTTGCTCAGCCCGGTGGACGTCGACCACGACGGCACGATCCTGATGCAGGAACAGTTCGGCAGCACCTGGCTCTGGAAGGACGGGGTGGCGCAGAAGCTCGTGCTCCCCGACGGCATCCGCGAGTCACGCGCCCTCGCGATCCGGGGCGGCAAAGTACTGGCCGACCTCGAAGGCGGCGCTTGGGTGTGGACCACCGTCGACACCTCAGTGCCGGTGCCGGAGGGCATGACGGCGAACACGCTCACCAGCTCGGGACAGGTGGCGGGCTGCATGCGAACACCGGACTACTCGACGATTCCCGCCGTGTGGTCGCTCGGCGGTCAGGTCGAGACGCTTCCCGCGCCGTCCCGCGGCTGCGCGACCATCGCGGGCGAGAACGGGGAAGTCGCGGGCACCCTGCCGGAGCACGGGCCTTACGAGACGCCCGTGGTGTGGCGCCGTGGCTAAAGTCGGGTCATGGATCCCGAGGAGCTTCGGCAGCGGTTCTCCCTGCTGACCACCGCGCACCTGACCGACGGCTGCGTCCGCGCCCGCGTCCCGGTCCGCTGCGCGCCGGCCGGAACGCACGCGATCGTGCCCGGCAGCCGCGTCGCCGGGCGGATCACCCCCGCCCGGCACGTCGGCAGCGTCGACGTCTTCCTGGAGGCGTACGAAATGGCGAACCCCGGCGACGTCCTGGTCGTCGACAACGGCGGCAGGCTCGACGAAAGCTGCGTCGGCGACCTCGCGGTCCTCGAAGCGGAAGCGGCCGGACTGAGCGGCGTCGTCATCTGGGGCCTGCACCGCGACACCGCCGACATCAAGAAGATCGGCCTGCCGGTGTTCAGCCTCGGCTCGATCCCGACCGGCCCGCTCTCGGTCTCCGCCCGCCCGGACGGCGCACTGGAATCGGCCGTCGTCGGGGAGTGGACGGTGACCAGGGACCACTTCGTGTTCGGCGACGAGGACGGCGTGCTGTTCGTCCCGGCCGACCGCGCCGACGAAGTCCTGGACCGGGCGGAAGCCATCCGCGACACCGAACGGCGGCAAGCCGAGCGGATCCGCGCCGGAGAGACCCTTCGCGAACAGGTGCGCTTCGCCGACTTCCTCGTGGAGCGCGAGAAGTCACCTTCGCTGACGTTCCGGGAGCACCTGCGGGCGGTCGGCGGCGCCATCGAGGAGTAGCAAGGGACCTTTGCTCTCGCCGGAGGGCCTGACCAGGGAAAACACCCCCGGCCCGGCCCTCCGGCACTGTCTCTAGGCGGTCTTCGCTCCCCCGAGCCACAGCAGGCCGTCGACGACGAAGCGGTTCTGCACCTCACTGGCGAAGGTCGACGACAACGGCTGGTTCGTCTCGTAGTTCATCTTGTTGTGGCCGAAGTTGGCGTACAGCATCTTGTACTTGTCGTTGGTCCAGAGGATCGGGTAGTACCCGCTGTACCAGGACTGATTCGGGTCGGTCCCCAGCGGGAAGCTCACCGGGTCCACCGACGCGAGGATCCGGATGTCGGGGTTCTTCCGCAGATCGCTGGTCCAGGCGTACCACTCGCTCACCGACGAGGTGAACGTCGCGGGCAGCCGCGTGGTCGAGGGGTGTGACCGGTTCTCCACACGCAACGTCGACGTCGTCGGGCCCCACGTGTTCGACTTGAACGCGCCCGTGCCGAGGAATCTGTTGTGATACCAGTCCCAAGTGGACGGATTGGTGGTGAACGCGGCGACGTGGAAGCCGAAGAAGGCGCCGCCCGCACGCATGTAGCGCTCGAAGCCCGTGCGCTGCGCCGAGGTCTGCGGCAGGTCGTCCAGGAACACCACGACCTGGTACTGCGACGGCTGCAGGGAGTTCAGCCGGTTCCAGTCGTTGGTAGCGGTGTAGCCGAAGTTGTTCTCCGCGGCGGTTTTCGGAAACCACTGGTTGGCTTCCTTGACGAAGCTGATGTGCGCCGCGTCGTAGGTGCCGTTGTAGAAGGCCAGCACTTTGAAGGCGGGCGCGGCCCCGGCAGGCACCGGCGCCATGGCCAGTGCGAGACATGAGGCGAACAGTAGAGCGAGCCGGAGTATGAATTTCTTCATCTTGCTCACCACCCAAGCCAGGAGCGTAAGTTCAAGGCTTGAATTAACGCATGACAGCCCGCAGGTGGTCTAGACCTAAACAGAAAGACGGCTACCGGTGACCGACACGGTCCCGGATCGATAACCTGGGGATTATGGAACTGCGGGACATCGAGATCTTCCTGACGCTGGCCGACGAGCTGCATTTCGGCCGCACCGCGGAGCGGCTGCATATCTCGCAGGCACGGGTGAGCCAGACGATCAAGCAGGTGGAGCGCCGGATCGGCGCGCCTCTGTTCGCCCGCACCAGCAGGCGGGTCCAGCTCACGCCGATCGGCAGGCGGCTGCGGGACGACCTCGGGCCCGCCTACCGCGCGCTGCACGAAGGCATCGAGCGCGCGGTCACCGCCGGACGCGGGATAGGCGGGGTGCTACGGCTGGGCTTCGAAGCCCCCGGCGTCGCCGACCTCGCCGAGAGCCTGCTGGACCGCTTCCGGCAACGCTACCCGGAAACGGAATTGCTGATCCGGGAGGCTGATTTCGCCGACCCGTTCGCGATGCTGCGCTCGGGTGAGATCGACGTCCTGGTGACCCTGCTTCCGGCTGACGAAGCCGATCTCACCACCGGCCCGGCCGTGTACTCCGAACCGATGGTACTCGCGGTGTCGTCGAAACACCCCTTCGCGCGGCGGAAGTCGGTGACTCTGGACGATCTCGCCCGCGACACCGTCCTTCGCGCGGCGCATCCGCCGGAGCCGTACTGGGTCGAGGAGCCGAGGCAATGGCTGACGCCGGCCGGACATCCGGTGACGCGGGGCAAGCCGTTCGCGACCTTTCAGGAATTGCTCGCCGCGATCGCCACCGGCGCCGGCATCTGTCCCCTCGCCGCGCACGCGCGGGAGTACTTCAGCCACCCGAGAATCCGCTTCGTGCCCTTCACCGGTTCACCCGACGTCGAGTGGGGCCTCGTCTGGCCGCGCTCCGCGGAGACAGCGCGCGTACAGGCCTTCGCGAACGTCGCCTCCTCCGCGCGCCCCTGACTCCCGCATTTCGTCCTCTAAACGCGGTCCTTGCACACGCAACTACCGCATCGAGAGGACTAAATGCACCGGGGTCAGCCGACGACCTTCTGCACCCAGCCGTCCTCGAGCTTCACGACCTGGCCGTTCGAAGCGACGGTCGGTGTGCCGAAACCGGGTCCGTTGCCGAAGTCCTGCTGCAACGACGGATCCGTGGAGGTCTTCTTGTACGCGTCCTGGATCTGCTGCTCGTAGACACCGGTGTTGACCGCCGTGACGAAAGCCGGGTCGGTGATGCCGACGTCCTGGCCGAGCTTGATCAGCTGCCCCTTGTCGAACCCGCGTCCGCCTTCCTGCGGCTGGTCCTTGAACAGCGCGTCGTGGAAGGCGAGGAACTTGCCGGCGTCGGCCGCGGCGAGCGAGGCGTTGGCGGAGTCCATCGAGTACCCCGGCGGATCGGAGCGCTGGTTGAGCATCGGCAGCATGTGATAGCGGACCTGCAGGACGCCGTTGTTGACCTGCTCCTGGATCTGGTCCTTGAACTTCTCCTCGAACTGCTTGCAGATCGGGCAGAGGAAGTCGGCGTAGATGTCGATCGTCTTCTTCGCCTCGGCCTTGCCGACGACCACGACGGCCCCGTCACGTTTCTGGACGACACCGGGTGCCGCCGGCGCCGAGGCCTGCGGCTGGATCACCTTGCCCTCGGTGCTGTCCTTGCTGGACGTCGTCCAGATGACGCCACCGATCACCAGCGCGGCGAGCACGACCACGGCGACCGTGATCGCGACGACCTTCTTCTTGTCGCCGCCGGCGACGCCTCTGGCCTGTGCCACCGAGCGCGCCGCCGTCTGCTGCTGCTGCTTGCGTTTCCGAGCGTTGCGCTCAGCTCCACCCACGATTATTCGTTCCCTTCAGCGATACCCACATAGTCGTCGTCGGCGGGGGCACGGAAGTTCCCGAGCCAGCCGTCCACGGAGAACCAGGTCCGCGGCCGGACGATCAACCAGACGCCCAGCAGCGCGAAACCGAGGTCCCTGGCGATCTCCTGCGGATACTGCGTCTGATCCGCGGCGATCTGACCGCCACCACCGAAGCAGCCGCAGTCGATGCTCAACCCGCGCGCCCAGGATTGGGCGATCGCGGCGATGAGCACCGCCAGCAGCAGCACCGACAGCACCGACACCCAACGGGTCACGAACCCGGCGAGCAGGAACAGGCCGAGCGCCAGTTCGACGAGCGGCATCCCGACCGCGACCGGGCGGACGAGCCCGTCCGGCAGAACGTCGAAAGCCTGCACCGCGATGTAGGTCTGCCCCGGATCGCTGATCTTCAGCGCTCCGGAAACCAACCAGACGGCGGCCAGGCCCAGCCGGGCGAAAGTGCCCACGGCGTCGAGCAAGACTTGGGGCGGTCTGCGCACGGGCCTAGGCTAACGGTCGACCCTGAGAACAAGGTGAGGCGGCGGACGGAGGCACCCGATGAGGGGACGTGCTCTGCTGACGGCTTGCTTGATGCTGGTCACAACGGTGGCGGCCTGCGGGCCGGAGGCCGGTCCGTCGGATTCGCTCGTCGCGCGCGCCGTCGGAGCCAACAAGCTCACCATCGGCATCCGCTTCGACCAGCCGGGGCTTTCCAAACGGACGGTCGACGGCCGCTACGTCGGCTTCGACGTCGACGTGGCGAAGTACGTCGCGAGCGAATTGGGCGTCGACCAGGACCGCATCACCTGGCACGAGAGCAAACCGTCGACTCGTGAGACGGACATAACATCCGGGCTCACGGATCTGATGGTGGCGAACTATTCGATCACCGAGAAACGCAAACAGGTGGTCGCCTTCGCCGGCCCCTATTTCGAAACCGGCCAGGATCTGCTGGTCCGCCTCCGGTCGACCGACATCACCGGTCCGGAGAATCTCAACGGCCGCAAACTGTGCGCCGTGGGCGGCACGACCTCGGCCGAGCAGGTGCGTGACAAGTTCGCCCAGGCCGTCCAGCTCGTCGAGTACCCGCGCTACCAGGACTGCGTCACGGCACTGCTCGCGGGCCAGGTCGACGCGGTGACCACCGACGACGTCATCCTGGCCGGATACGTCGCGCAGAACCCGGAACTGCTGAGGGTCGTCGGCAAGCCGTTCTCCGCCGAGAAGTACGGCGTCGGCCTGCGCAAGGGCGACAACGAAGGGCGCGCGGCAGTGGCCAGGGCCATCCAGAAGATGATCTCGTCCGGTGAATGGCTCGCCTCGCTGAACCGCAACATCGGGCCCTCCGGCTACCGCATCCCTCCCCCACCGCGGGTCACCGAGCAGTGACCCTTCCCGACCTGCCGGTTCGCGCCGTCCTGCCCGAACTCCGAGCCGCCCTCGACACGCATGGCACCGCGGTGCTCGTCGCGCCCCCTGGAACCGGCAAGACCACCTTGGTACCGCTCGCCCTCGACGACGGCGAGGGCCGGGTGATCGTCGCCGAACCGCGGCGGCTGGCCGCACGGGCCGCGGCAGCGCGGATGGCGTCCCTGCTGGGCGAACGTGTCGGCGAGACGGTCGGCTATTCGGTGCGCGGGGATCGCAAGGTGTCGTCTTCGACGCGGATCGAAGTGGTCACTTCCGGGTTGCTGGTCCGGCGGGTGCAGGGCGACCCCGAACTCGCCGGGGTTTCGACCGTCCTGCTCGACGAATGCCACGAGCGCCACCTCGACGCGGACCTCCTGCTCGCGCTGCTGCTGGACGTGCGCGCCGGGCTGCGGGACGACCTGCGCCTGCTCGCGACATCCGCCACCGTGGCGGCCGGACGGCTGGCCGCCCTGCTCGGGGACGCGCCGGTGATCACCGCGCGGGCACGCACCTATCCGGTCGATGTCTCGTATCAGCCACCCGCGCGCGGCGAGCGGATCGAGACGACCGTGGTCCGCGCGATCCACAAAGCACTGTCCGAAGGGGACGGTGATGTCCTCGCCTTCCTTCCCGGCGCCGGCGAAATCGCCAGGGTGAGCGGACTGCTCAGTGGCCTGGACGCCGACGTGCTGCCACTGCACGGACGGCTTTCGGCGGCGAGCCAGGACGACGCGCTTCGCCCGCGCGCTCGTCGCAGGGTGGTGCTCTCGACGTCGGTCGCCGAGTCCAGCTTGACCGTGCCGGGCGTACGCGCGGTGGTGGACTGCGGGTTGTCCCGGGTGCCTCGTGTCGATCACCGGCGCGGGCTGCCGGGGCTGGCGACCGTGCGCGTTTCGGCGGCTGTCGCCGAGCAGCGCGCCGGCCGGGCCGGGCGTGAAGCGCCGGGACGCGCCTACCGTTGCTGGGCGGCGCACGAGCAGGGTTCCATGCCCGCGTACCCCGAACCCGAAATCCGCACGGCCGAACTGGCCCGGTTCGCTTTGGAGCTCGCGTGCTGGTCCACTCCGGACGGTTCCGGGCTCGCCTGGTGGGACCCGCCCGGCGAAGGCGCGCTCGCCGCCGGTCGCGCGCTGCTGACGACGCTCGGCGCGACCGCGGAAGACGGAACGGTGACCGAACGCGGCCGGAAGATGGCCGGGCTCGGCCTGCATCCGCGACTGGCTCGGGCGCTGCTGGACGGCGCGGCGCGCACCAACGCGCGTTCAGCCGCCGAGGTCGTCGCGCTGCTGGACAGTGGCGGCACGCTCACCGACCTCGAAGCCGAACTGCGGCGTGTCCGGGGCGACGACCGCTGGAAGTCCGACGTGCGACGGCTCGCCAAGCTGGTGCCCGACGGCGGCGGCGCGCCCGATCCGGCGCTGATCGTGGCGCTGGCGCATCCCGAACGGCTCGCCCGGCGGCGTTCCGCGGGTACGCCGGTCTATCTGATGGCCGGTGGCACGGCGGCGGAACTGCCGCGCGGCAGCGGACTGGCCGACGTCGAATGGCTGGCGGTGGCCGAAGCGACCCGCGACCCCGGCCGCGCGCAGGGCATCATCCGGCTGGCCGCGCCCGCCGACGAGGACCTCGCCGTCCGCGCGGCACCGAATCTGGTTTCCTCGGCCGACGAAGTGCACTGGTCCCAGGGTGACGTCGTGGCGCGTTCGATACGGCGGCTCGGAGCGATCGTGCTGTCGGAGAAACCACTGCGCTCACCCGCGCCGGACGCGATTCGCGCCGCGCTGCTGGAGGGATTGCGCACCGAAGGGCTCGGCCTGTTGCGCTGGTCCGAGGACGGGCGACGGCTCCGGGAGCGGTTGGCCTTCCTGCATCGGGTAGTGGGTTCACCTTGGCCGCCGGTCGATGACGCGACCTTGCTGTCCACTTTGGACTCCTGGCTCGACCTCGGCTCGGCGCGACGTCGGTCGGACCTGGCGTCGCTGGACGCGGGTGCCGCGCTACGCGGCCTGCTGCCGTGGCCCGAAGCGTCGCGCTTGGACGAACTGGCGCCGGACCGGCTGGAGGTCCCGTCGGGTTCGCGGATCCGGGTCGACTACTCGGGTGAGCAACCGGTGCTGGCCGTGAAACTGCAGGAGACCTTCGGCTGGCTCGCGACACCGGAATTGGCGGGCGTCCCCGTCGTTCTGCATCTGCTCTCGCCCGCCGGGCGGCCCGCCGCGGTCACCGCCGATCTGGAATCGTTCTGGCGCAACGGATATGCGGCCGTACGGGCCGATCTCCGCGGACGCTATCCGAAGCATCCGTGGCCGGACGACCCACTGAGCGCAGCCCCCACCCGGCGGACCACGCGACGCGCGACCTGACCGATCAGTCCATCATCTGGTGCTGAGGCCGGGTCGGCAGCCGCTCCGCCAGCTCCTCGTCGTCCAGTTGCTCGTTCAGTCCCAGTTGCACCGCGCTGCGGATCTGCTCCCGGTTTTCCCGCACGACATGCGCGAAGAACTCGTCGGTCCGCGGATCCGTCAGTACTTCGAGGATCACGCGCATCGCGGTGTCGATCACCGAACGGACCACCTCGTCGTGGAACGGCAGCTTCGAAAGCCGTCCCGCCTGCGGGTCGTTCTTCAGCTTCTCGGCGATGATGCCCCGCAGCTGTGTCTGGTTCTCGCGCAGCGAACGCGCGAGATTCTGGGGGTAGTTCCCGGTTTCCAGCACCTTGACGACCTCGTCGAGTACCGCGATCGTGATCGGCTTCTTGATCGCCAGCACGATCGGCCGCGACAGCCGTTCGACCAGCCGCTGGGTGAACTGCTCCCCGAACGCACGGTCCGCCGTCCGCGCGAGCCGGACGAGCACCACGATGATCCGCAGCAGCCGGAACCCGCGCAGCGCCGGATGCGCGATGGGGATCATGCCGAGGATCTCGTACCAATTGCGCAGCGGGAACCATTTTTCCCAGCCGTTGCGCCGCCACCGCCACAGGAATTCGAGCGCGAAGAGCCCGCACACCGTCGTGTCGACGATGAAGACGCGATGCGCCGTCTCCTCCGAATGCGGAAAGAACGTCACATAGGCGAGCAGGCCGACGGAGAACACGGCGAGTGCGAGCATCACCAGGTCGAGCGGATTCACGCGCCGTTGTCCACGGGTGGTCATGGCGCCGATTGTGCCTTTCCGCGGTGACTCGTGCCGAACGGCACCTGCCGAAAGTAAGGGGTGACCGATGACTTCGGGGCAATGCCCGCGCGGGCCGCCACGCCGGAAACTGGCACGACACGAAGGAGGACGCGGATGATCACGCTTCGAGGACTCACGAAGCGCTATGGGGAGAAGACGGTCGTCGACGGGCTGACCTTCGCCGTCGAGCCGGGCAAGGTGACCGGTTTCCTGGGGCCCAACGGCGCCGGGAAGTCGACGACCATGCGGATGACGCTCGGCCTCGACGCGCCGAGCGACGGCGAGGTCCGCATCGGCGGCAAGAAGTACGCGGACCTGCGGCATCCGCTGCGTGAGGTCGGAGCTTTGCTGGAAGCCAAGGCGCTGCACCCGGGCCGGAGCGCGGGCAAGCATCTCCTGGCGATGGCGCGCAGCAACGGGATCCCGGCGAGCCGGGTGGACGAAGTGCTCGCGACGGTCGGTCTCACCGAGGTCGCGGGCAAGCGAGCCGGGGCGTTCTCACTCGGGATGGGACAGCGGCTCGGCATCGCCGGCGCCCTGCTGGGCGACCCCGGCGTGCTGATGTTCGACGAGCCGGTGAACGGCCTCGACCCCGACGGCGTCCGCTGGGTACGGCACCTGATGCGGTCACTCGCCGCGGAGGGTCGCACGGTGTTCGTGTCGAGCCATCTGATGAGCGAGATGCAGCTGACCGCGGACAGGCTCGTCGTCATCGGCAAGGGGAAACTGCTCGCCGACGCCCCGGTCGACGAATTCATCGCGGGCAATTCGCGGACGTCGGTCGCGGTGCGGCTACCCGCTCCGGGCGATCTGCGCGCGCTCGAACAGCGTCTGCGCGCACTCGGCGCGAGCACCGAAACCGACCAGGGCGAATTGGTCGTGCACGACCTGTCCGTCGCGCGTGTCGGCGACGTGGTGCACGAACTCGGGATCCGCGTGCACGGGCTGACCGAACGGACCGCGTCGCTGGAGCAGGCCTACATGGAACTGACCGCCTCGTCGGTCGAATACGGAACGGGAGTCGCGGCATGAAGTCACTCATGGTCCTGGTGGCGGTGATCGCCGGCCTGCTGGGGGTGCCGGCGGCCGCGGCCGCTTCGCCGGAGCCGTCCCTGCCCGCGCCGGGCGGCCCGTTCCCGATCGGCGTGCGCACACTGCACCTCACCGATCAGCGGCGAGCCGACCCCTGGGTGCCCGAAAAGCGGCGCGAACTGATGGTCAACGTCTGGTACCCGGCGGCGCCGATCGGCCGCGCCCCGCTGTACATGACGCGGGCGGAGTCGGCGGCGGCGATCGCCGGACGGAACCTCGACCTGCCGCCGGACACGCTGAGCGAGGTGCGGGTCCATTCGAGGGAGAACGCGCCCTCACTGCCCGGACGGCGTCCCTTGGTGGTGCTTTCACCTGGCGCGGGCAACAACCGGATCACCCTGACCGCGGTCGCCGAACGCCTTGCCGCACAAGGCTTTGTGGTCGCAGGGGTCGATCACGCCTACGAAGCGTGGGCGACGGAGTTCCCCGACGGCCTCCGCCAATGTGTCCCTTGTGGACTTCCCGGCGAACCCTGGCCGTCGGCGATCGAGAACCGCGCTGTCGACGTGTCGTTCGTCATCGACACCCTCTTGAAGGACCGGCGCTTCTCCGTCGATCCGGCGAAAATCGGCATGGCCGGTCACTCGGCCGGGGGTTCGGCGACGGCCGCGTCGATGGTCGCCGACCGGCGGATCAAGGCGGGCGTGAACGTCGACGGCCCGTTCTTCGGCACCGTCTCGCTCGACCGGCCGTTGCTGCTGCTGGCCAGCCCGATCGGCGAGACGAACTTCGGGAAGAGCTGGGACGAGACCTGGCCGCGGCTCACCGGGCCGAAGGAGCGGTACCTGCTCGAAAACAGCGGCCACTCTTCGGTGACCGACGGCGCGATCCTGATGGACCAGCTGGGCCTGCGGTCTTCACTGCCCGCCGATTTCGTCCGCAACCAGTACGGCTCGATCGATTCGCGGAAAGCACTGGACTTCTACCGCGACCGGCTGACCGCCTTCTTCAAGCAGTGGAGCGCACGATGAACACGATCACTTCGGAATGGACCAAGTTCTGGTCGGTCCGCTCCACCTGGTGGTGCCTGATCAGCGGGCTTCTGCTGATGCTCGCCTATTCCGGCGCGCTGGGCCTTGCCGCGAACTCCGGCGTCGAACGCTCGATGGCTCCACACGCCGTGGTGACCGGGGCGGCGTTCTATCTCACGCAGTTCGCCGTGGTCGCGCTGGCGACGCTGTTCATCACGAGCGAGTACGCCAGTGGCAGCATCCGCTCGACCCTGCAGTGGGTCCCCATGCGGAACCGGGTCCTCGCGGCGAAATCGGCCGTCCTGCTGCCGGTGCTGTTCGGTTACGGCGTCCTGAACTCCCTCGCCGGCGTGGCGATCTCGGCGCCGCTGATCCCCGCGCGGGATTCCTCGGTGGGCGACGTCCTCGCGACCTCGGCGGGCATGGGCGGCTATTTCGCGCTCCTGGGCCTGCTCTGCCTCGGGCTCGGGACGGCGCTGCGGAGCACGGCGGGGACGATCGTGACGGTCTTCGTGCTCCTGGTGATGATCCCGATGTTCGCCGGTTCGCTGGGCGGGGAGGACATCGTGAACTACTTCCCCGGCTTCGCGGGCGTCAACGCGATGGTCACTTCAGGGGAGCCGAACCCGATCTTCGGCGGCGTCGCGCCCTACGCGCCTTGGGTCGGCATCGCGCTCTGTACAGCGTGGGCGGCGGCCGGTCTCGTCACCGGTTCCACCGTGCTCCGGCGCCGGGACTCCTGAGGGGGAGCAAGGGACCTTTGCTCTCGCTTACTTAGCATGCCTAAGCGAGCGAGAGCAAAGGTCCCTTGCTCCCTTTCCGCAGGTGGACGCCATGACTGTGTGGATTTCGCTCCATCTAACGCAGCAAAATCCACACAGTCCGCACCCATCGCTACGCGGCCTGCCCCTCCCGTCGCGGCTCCAGCGACAGCAAAGGTCCCCCGCTCTCTTTCCGCAGGTCAGAGCCCCAGGCGAGAGCAAAGGTCCCTTGCTACCCCGCCACCCCGAGCCCAGCCAGAACCTCCCCCGCGTCCCGCGTCAGCTCCGCCAGCCCCGGCGGCCGCAGCGACCCGGTCCCGGCCAGCGCGTCGAAGATCGTCCCGTCCAGCCACGCGACGAGCACCCGCGCGTGCCGCTCCGGCTCCGCCGACCCGCGGTCGGCCAGCACCTCGGCGCACCTTCGCCGGATCACCAGCCCGCCGCGGTCGTAGGCCTCGCGCAGCTCCGGCCGCCGCGTCGCCTCCAGAGCGAACTCGTACCGCGCCAGCATCCGCGTCCGCCCCCGCGTGATCGCCGCGTGCGCGAACCCCGCCAGATACTCGGCCAGTTTCCCGGGCCGCGGCTCGATGGTCACCTCGTCGAGTTCGACCATCCGCGAGATCGCCAGCTCCAACAGCGCCGCCCGCGTCCGCGCGTAATACGAGGTCGATCCCGACGGCAGCCCCGCGAACCGGTCGACCGCGCGATGGGTCAGCCCGCGCATCCCCTCAGCCGCGATCACCTCGATGGCCGCGTCTCCGATTATCGCCTTTCGCACTCTACAAGTGTAGTAGTACTCTACAAACGTAGAGGAGGTCGACATGCGCAAAGCGATCGTGGTCGGCGGGGGAATCGGCGGACTCAGCGCCGCCATCGGGCTGCACGGCATCGGCTGGGAGGTCACCGTCCTGGAACAGGCGCCGGAACTCACCGCCGCGGGCGCGGGAATCTCCCTGTGGCCGAATGCCCTGCGTTCACTCGAAACACTGGGCATCCGCCTCGACAAGCTCCGAGAGCAATCGTCCGGCGGCCTCCACGACCGGAAAGGCCGCCGCATCACCCGATGGGACGCCGACGCGTTCCGCCGTCACCACGGCCGCCCGCTCGCCGCCATCCACCGCGCAGACCTCATCGAGGCACTCCGTGACGCCCTGCCCGCCGGAAGCGTCCGCACCGGCACCGCGGTCACCGACGTCGGCGATCTCGACGCGGACGTCGTCATCGCCGCCGACGGAATCCACAGCGGACTCCGCAAGCAGCTGTGGCCGCGGCATCCCGCACCGGTCTACAGCGGCAGCACGGCCTTCCGCGCGGTGACCGCGCTCCCGCATCCGACGGAGCTCAGCACCAGCTGGGACGACGGCGCCGAGATCGGCGTCATCCCGCTCCACGACGGCCGCGTCTACTGGTGGGCGAGCTACGTCGCCGAAGCAGGCATCCGCCACGAAGACCCCAAGGCCTATCTCCGTGAACGCTTCGGCGGCTGGCACGAACCGATCCCGGAGCTCATCGACGCCACCACCCCCGAGACACTGCTCCACCACGACCTCCACCTGCTCGGCACTCCCCTGCCGTCCTACGTGAAGGGGCGGGTCGCGCTCCTCGGCGACGCGGCGCACGCGATGCCGCCGTTCCTCGGCCAAGGCGGCTGCCAGGCGATCGAAGACGCCGTCGTCCTCGCCGCCGCGTTCAGTTCCACCGAGGACGTCGACGCGGCGCTGAAGAGTTACGACGAGCAGCGCCGTCCGCGCAGCCAGTCGGTGGTCAAATCGTCGATTCAGGCGGGAAAAATGGGCCCACAGCTGAGCAACCCGCTTGCCGTGGCCGTACGCAACAGCGTGTTCCGGCTGCTTCCCGGCGCGCTCACCGCCCGCATCGGCGCAGGCATCAGCGGCTGGACGCCTCCGGTTCCCCGCCGACCAGCCCCGCCTCGTACGCGGTGATCGCGGCCTGCACGCGGTTCCGTGCGCCGAGCCGGTTGAGGATGGTGCTCACGTAGGCCTTCACCGTGCCCTCGACCACGAACAGCTTGCCCGCGATGTCCGCATTGGACAGTCCGGAACCCAGCAGCGCCAGCACTTCCTGTTCACGCGGCGTCAGCTTGCCGATCAGCGCCTTCGCCTCTTCCGCGCGGGACACCTGGTTGCCGGAGAACCGGGCGATGACCCGCTGGGCGACCTTCGGTGAGAGGAACGCCGCTCCACCCGCGACCGCGTGGATCCCGGACAGCAGTTCGCGCGGATCACCGGATTTCAGCAGGAAACCGCTCGCGCCGAGGCCGAGCGCGCGTTCGATGTAGGTGTCCTCGCCGAACGTGGTCAGCATGATCACGCCGACCTCGGGCAGCAGCCGCCGGATCTCCTCCGCCGCCTTGAGCCCGTCCATGACCGGCATCCGGATGTCGAGAAGCACGACGTCCGGCCTGGTCGCGCGCACCTGCTCGACGGCGGAACGGCCGTCCTCGGCCTCCGCGACCACTTCGATTTCGCTGTCGGCGGCCAGGATCGCCGACACGCCGGCCCGGATCATCGCCTCGTCATCGGCCAGCACCACCCGGATCATCCGGGTTCCCCCTTTGCTCGTCCTCACTGATCACGTCCTTCGCCACGAGTTTCCCGTCGGCGAAACACAGCCGATAGGCCTCGTAGTTCAAGTTGAACACGGTGCGCTCGGTGCCGTAGTACTCGCATACCGCTCCGGCGGGCACCGGCGGCTCCACCGTCCGCGGCCGCGCGATCCGCTGACCGCCGGGCAGGACCGGCGCGATCTCCGCCCGTGTCTGGCCGACCCGGATCCGCTCGTAGGCTCCGCTGGGGAGTTCGGAGCCGTACCACTGGACGAGGAACACCGCCCCGCTGATCCCCACCACCAGGCCGAAGAGCCCGATCGGCACGACGATCGCCTGGATCAGGCTGCGCCGGACGTCGCGGCGGGCACGTTCCAGTTCCCTGGCCGATGTCGACTGCCCGACCTCCGCGTCCATCGCCGCCTGGCTCTCCGGCGATTCCTCCGAAGGCGCCGCGTCATGCGGCAGGGTCGCGCTGACCTCGAACCCGCCGCCGCTCGGCCCCGCGCGCAGTGTCCCGCCGACCAGCCGGACCCGCTCGCGCAGGCCGATCAAGCCACGGCGTCCGGAAGACCGGCCCGGCAGCGGCCCCGCGGGCGGTGGCGCGTTGGTGACCACGACGTCCGTCCGCCCTGCCGAACGCGTGACCCGGACGGTGACGGCGGCTCCCGGCGCGTGTTTGACGACGTTCGTCAACGACTCCTGGACCACGCGATACGCCGCGCGGTCGACCATCCCCGGCTCGCCGTCGACGGGAGCGTCCACAGAGGACTCGATCAGCACGCCGGACGCCCTCGCGCGGTCGAGCAGTTCGTCGATGCTCTCGTCCACCGGCTCGGTCGGGGCGTCGTCCTCGCGCAGCACCCCGATGATCTCGCGCAGCCGCTCGGTCGCCGTCGCGGCGCTCTGCCGCAATTCTCCGGCGGCTTGCCGCTGCTGCTCGTCGAGCCCGCCCGCGACCTCCAGCGCCGCCGCGCGCACCGCGATGAGACTCAGCTCGTGGCCCAGCGAATCGTGCATGTCGCTGGCGATCCGGGTGCGTTCGCGCAGCCGCGCGCGATCGGCGATGAGCCGCTGGCGGCTCTCCATCTCCTCGGCGCGGCGCCAGCCGTCCCGCGCCATGTCCTCGCGCTGCCGGATGTAGCGGCCCAAGAGCCACGGCGTCACCGACGCGAAGACCAGGATGCCGAGCAGCGCTCCCCAGGACGAGAAACCGTCCTTGCTCCACAGCAGCGCCACCGGGACCGCGATCAAGGAGACGACGGTGAATACCCGCAACATCGGCTTCGCGACCGGCTGCCGGTAGCCCGCGAGGTAACTCACGGCGACGAGGAGGAAGCCCTCCCAGATCGGCACCCGGCCACCGAAGCTGCCCAGCACGACGAAGCTCGCGACCATGGCGATGGCGAGTGAGATCAGCGGGTACCGGCGCGACACCGCGATCGCGGCCGTGGTCGCGGTGAGCCCGAAGAGCAGTTCCCAGTGCTTCGTGCTGGAGCCGGCGTCGATGACCACCCAGCCACAGAGCCCGAGCCACAGCGCGACGTCCATGATCAGCCGCCGCCCGCGCCGCGCGGGCTCCTCCTCGTCCTTCACAGACCTGGACGCTACAAGCCGTGACGAGCGGCCCACCATGGACGAAAGTAAAGGTCCCCTGCTTCCCCCGGTTCCATGAGGCATGATGATCGACCATGGCCGAGCGCACACTCTCCGGTCAGCTAGGCGGTCCTGTCCCGGCAGGCATCGAAGCGCTGGCCGACCACGCGAAACAGGACCTCTCCGACGCGTTGCGCGACGCGCGCCACCGCCAGGCCAAGGCCTTGGCGGAAGCGGGCGAAGAGGGCCTGAAGTACGTACCCGCCCTTCTTCGTGGCACCGTCCGCCGGGTGGTGGGCCTGTGACCACCGAAAACTTCGCCTCGCAGGCGGAGATCCTCAAGCTCGCGCGCGTCCTGGGCACCACGCCCGAACGGCTCGCCTACCTCGACCGCGTGGACGCCGCCGAACTGCAGGCGTTCCGTGACCAGGTGACGGACACGCTGTTCGACGCCAACCTCGCCGTCCTCGAGCGGATGGCGATGGCGAGCAAGCTCGTCCCCGGCCCGATCCTGGCGAAGATCGCCGAGAAGGTCTTCGGTCCGCTTCTGTGCGCCCGGATCGCCGGGCTGGTGGACGTCTCTCGGGGCGTCGACGTCGCGAAGCGGCTGAAGCCGCGCTTCCTGGCCGACGTCGCGGCCGAACTCGACCCGCGCCGGGCGAGCGCGATCATCACCCGGATCCCGCTCGACACTGTCGTCGCGGTCGCCGGGGAACTGGTGCGTCGAGAGGACTGGATCACCGTCGGCCGGTTCGTCGGCCACCTGCCCGATCCGACGGTTCGGAAGGCTCTCGACGTCATCGGCGACGAAGCGCTGATCCGGATCGCGTTCGTCCTCGACGACAAGGGCCGGATCGATCACGTCCTCGGCCTGCTGTCCGAAGACCGGTTCCGTGGCCTCCTCCGGGTCGCGGCAGCCGACGAGAGCCTGTGGCCGCCCGTGCTCGACCTGCTCACCCACCTGAGCGAGAAGCGGATCGAGCAGTGGTCACACCTGCTCGGCGAACTCCCGCCCGCCCTGCGCGAGCGCGTCGAAGAAACCCTCGGCCGGGCCTCCTGATCCCGGCGGGGGAGCAAGGGACCTTTGCTATCACTTTGCAGCGAAACCGCTGGTCAGCAGCCTTCCGCGCCGCCACACGCCGGCCGTCAGCGGCACCCCCGGCCGGTACGCGAGGTGCGTGACCGAAGGCGCTTCAAGCACCTGAAGGTCCGCCCGCGCGCCGGGCCGGATCACCCCGACGTCGTCCCTTCGCAGAGCCCGAGCGCCGCCAGCCGTCGCCGACCAGACGGCCTCCTCGATCGTCATCCGCATCTGCAGCACCGCGGTCGCCACGCAGAACGCCATCGACGTCGTGTACGAGCTGCCCGGGTTCGCGTTGCTCGCCAGCGCGACCGTCGCCCCGGCGTCCAGTAGCCGCCGCGCCGGAGCCAACGGCTGCCGGGTCGAAAGGTCGCATGCCGGCAGCAGGGTCGCGACGGTGTCCGAAGCGGCGAGAGCCTCGACGTCCGCTTCGCTCAGGTACGTGCAGTGGTCGACGCTCGCCGCCCCCAGCTCGACGGCGAGCCGCACGCCCGGCCCCTCGCCCAGCTGGTTCCCGTGCACGCGCAGCCCGAGGCCGCGTTCCCGCGCCGCCTTCAGCACCCGCCCGGACTGCGCGTCGTCGAACGCGCCGGTCTCGCAGAACACGTCCGCCCACCGCACGAGCGGCGCCACGGCGTCGAGCATGTCGCCGCAGACCAAGTCCACATAGGACTCCGCGTCGGCACCCGGTGGCACCAGATGCGCGCCGAGAAAGGTGACCTCGTCGGCCACGTCGGCGGCGATCCGCGCGGAGCGGACCTCGTCTTCGACGTTCAGTCCGTATCCGGTCTTCGTCTCCAGGCACGTCGTGCCCTGCTTCGCCGCTTCGTCGACGTGACGCCGCAGGTTCGCCGCCAGCTGCTCGTCGGAAGCCGACCGCGTCGCCTCGACGGTGACCGCGATACCCCCGGCGCTGTACGCCTTACCGGCCATCCGCGCCTCGAACTCGGCCGTCCGGTCCCCGGCGAAGACGAGGTGCGTGTGGCTGTCCACCCAGCCGGGCAGCACCGCGCGTCCCTCGACGTCGATCCGCTCATCGGCGTCGGGCGCGTCCGCCGCCGAACCGGCCCAAGCGATCGTTTCGCCCTCGACGACGATGGCGGCGTCGCGGAGTTTGCCCAGCTCGGCGTCGTTCGTGGTGAGCTCGCCGATACCCGTGATCAGGACTGCCACAATGCCTCGATCTCCTTGGCCAAGACCGTTTCCGGCCGGTCGATCAGCTGGTGTGCGCCATCGCGGACGATCTCACGCCCGGCGACCACGACGTTCCGCACGTCCGCCCCGGACGCGGCGAAGACCACCCCGGACGGCTCGATTCCCGCGGTCCGCACCGAATCGAGGCCGACCGTGACGAAGTCCGCGCCCGCCCCCGCGGCCAGCTCGCCGACCTCGTGCCAGCCGATCGCGCCGTGATCCGTCGCCGCCGCGAGCAGCTCCTCCGCGGTGAACCGGCCGCGCTGCTCGCTGGCCAGCCGTTCGTTCAGTTCCAGCGCCCGGGTCTCCTCGAACGCGTCGACGACCGCGTTGCTGTCACTCCCGACGCACAGCCGCACCCCCGCGTCCAGCAGCGTCCGCGCGGGACCGATGCCGTCACCGAGATCCCGTTCGGTCGTCGGGCAGAAACAGGCCCGGCTCCGCGCCTCGCCCAGCCACTTGACGTCCTCCGTGGTCAGCTGCGTCGCGTGCACCGCGGTGAGCCGTTCGCTGAGCACACCGTGGTCGTGAAGCAGGCCTGTCGGCGTCCGGCCATAGGCCGCCAGGCATTGCTCGTTCTCGGCCCGCTGCTCGGAAAGATGGATGTGCAGCGGCCCGGACCCACTATCCACTTCGGACAGTTGAGCTTCGGGAACGGCGCGTACCGAATGGATCGCGCCGCCGACCCGGAACGTCTCCCGCTCCCGCAATTCGCCGACTCGTCGCGCCCACTTCGCGGCGGACCCGTCGGAGAACCGTCGCTGCACCTCGTCGGGTTCCACGCCGATGCCGCCCGCGAGATAACAGGTGTCGAGCAGCGTGAGCCGGATCCCCGCGTCGGCGGCGGCCTGCCGCAGTGCCTCCCCCATCGCGTTCGGCTCGGCATAAGGCTTTCCGCCCGGCGCGTGGTGCAGGTAGTGGAACTCGCCGACACTCGTGTACCCGGCCAGCACCATCTCGGCGTAGACACCGCGCGCCAGCCGGTAGTACGAGTCCGGATCGAGCCTGGACGCGAGCGAGTACATCCGCTCACGCCAGGTCCAGAACGTCCCGCGGTCGTGGTGCGTCCGGCCCCGCAGTGCACGGTGGAACGCGTGCGAGTGCCCGTTCGCGAACCCCGGCAGCGTCAGTCCATTGAGGACCATCCCGGCGCGGGGCGCGTTCGCCGCCACGGACGTGATCGTCCCGGCGTCGACCTCGATCCGGACGGCTTCGGTGATCCCGTCCGGCAACCAGGCCCGTTCACACCAATATGTCGTCATGTCGACAGTTTCTCCAGGACGTCCGCGAGCGCGCGGGCACCGTGGTCGACATCCTCCGCCTCCGAGAACTCCTCCGGAGAATGGCTGATCCCGGTGGGATTGCGCACGTAGAGCATGCCGGACGGGACGAACCCGGCGAGGATCGCCGCGTCGTGCCCGGCGCCGGTCGGCAGCTCCGGCGGTCCGCCGAGCCAAGTACCCAGGTCACGGCGCAGCGCGTCGTCGAAGACCACGTCGCCCGAGTACGACTCCCTGGTGACCTCGACCCGGCAGCCCTCTTGGCCCGCCGCCTGCTCGGCCAGCTTCGCGATCTCCGCGACCAATTCGGGCGTGCCGGCACCCGGCACCCGCGCGTCCAGCCACAAGTCCACAGTGGACGCGATGACATTGGTCCCGCCGGGAATCGGCACCAGCCTGCCGACCGTGGCCCTGGCGTCGGCCGTCGCCTTCGCCAGTTTCCGCACGGCGAGCACGGTCTCGGCCGCCGGGATCATCGGGTCGCGACGATCACCGATCAGCGTCGCACCTGCGTGGTTTCCCTGGCCCTGGAAGGAGAAGCGCCACCGGCCGTGCGCGATCACCGTATTGCCGACGGCGACCGGCGAGCCGAGGTCGATCAGCCCGCGCCCCTGCTCGACGTGCAGTTCGAGGAACCGCCCGATCAGGCCGAGGCGTTCGGAGTCCCGGCCGACCCGCTCGGGGTCGAGACCGGATTTCGCCGCCGCTTCGGCGAACGTGACGCCGTCGGGATCGCGCAGACCGCGTGCCTTGTCCGCGTCGATGGTCCCGGTCAGCAGCCGCGAACCGAGGCACGGCACGCCGAACCGGCCGCCCTCCTCCTCGGCGAAGACCACGACGGCGAACGACTTGGCGGGGCGAAATCCTCTGGCTTGCAAGGTCTCCACCGCGTCGAGCGCGCTCGCGACCCCGAGCGGGCCGTCAAAGGCGCCGCCACCGGGCACCGAGTCGAGGTGGCTGCCGGTGACGACGGCGTCCGGGCCGGGCGTGCCCCACCAGGCCCAGACGTTGCCGTTGCGGTCGGTCTCGACGCCCAGTCCCAGTCGTCCCGCGCGCTCGACGAACCACGCGCGCAGCTCCGTTTCGGCCGCGTCGAAGGCGTGGCGGGAATAGCCGCCACGCTTCGGGTCGCGGCCGACGTCCGCGATCTCCGCCAGCAGCGAGGACGCGGTCACTCGGCGTCCCGCATCGGCACGCGGACCCCGCGCTCGTCGGCGACGTCGGCCGCGCGGTCGTAGCCCGCGTCGACGTGGCGGATGACGCCCATACCCGGGTCGTTGGTGAGCACGCGCTCGAGTTTCTGCGCGGCCAGCAGGGTTCCGTCGGCCACGCTGACCTGACCGGCGTGGATGGAGCGGCCCATGCCGACACCGCCGCCGTGGTGGATCGACACCCAGCTGGCGCCCGACGAGGTGTTGACCAGCGCGTTCAACAGCGGCCAGTCGGCGATCGCGTCGGACCCGTCGGCCATGCCTTCGGTCTCGCGGTACGGCGAGGCGACGCTGCCCGAGTCGAGATGGTCGCGCCCGATGACGACCGGTGCCTTCAACTCGCCGCTGGCGACCATCTCGTTGAACCGCAGACCCGCGAGATGCCGCTCGCCGTAGCCGAGCCAGCAGATCCGCGCCGGAAGCCCCTGGAAGGCGACGCGTTCGCCTGCCAGCTTGATCCAGCGGGCGAGGGATTCGTTCTCCGGGAACAGTTCCAGCATCGCGCGGTCGGTCGCCGCGATGTCCTCCGGGTCACCGGACAGCGCCGCCCAGCGGAACGGGCCGTTGCCCTCGCAGAACAGCGGCCGGATGTAGGCGGGCACGAACCCCGGGAAGTCGAACGCGCGCTCGCAGCCGCCGAGTTTCGCCTCTCCGCGCAGGGAGTTGCCGTAGTCGAAGACCTCGGCGCCCTTGTCGAGGAAGCCGAGCATCGCCTCGACGTGCTCCGCCATGGACTCGCGGGCACGTTCGGTGAACTCGTCGGGCTTCTTGTCCGCGTAGTCCTGCCACTCGTCGACGCCGACGCCCTTGGGCAGGTAGGAAAGCGGATCGTGCGCGGAGGTCTGGTCGGTGACGATGTCGACCTCGACACCACGGCGCAGCAGTTCGGGCAGCACCTCGGCGGCGTTGCCGACCACGCCGACGGACAGCGCGCGCTTCTCCTTCTTCGCGGCTTCCACGCGGCGGATCGCGTCGTCGAGATCGTCGGCGACCTCATCGAGGTAGCGGGTCTCGACCCGGCGGTGGGCGCGCTGCGGGTCGCATTCGATGACGAGCGCGACCCCGTCGTTCATCGTGACGGCCAGCGGCTGCGCGCCACCCATGCCGCCGAGGCCGGCGGTGACGGTGAGCGTGCCCTTGAGGCTGCCGCCGAACCGCTTCTTCGCGACAGCGGCGAAGGTCTCGTAGGTACCCTGCAGGATTCCCTGCGTGCCGATGTAGATCCAGGACCCCGCGGTCATCTGGCCGTACATGGTCAGGCCCTGCGCCTCGAGGCGGCGGAACTCCGGCCAGGTCGCCCAGTCACCGACGAGGTTGGAGTTCGCGATGAGCACGCGCGGCGCCCATTCGTGTGTGCGGAACACGCCGACCGGCTTGCCCGACTGGACGAGCAGGGTCTCGTCACGCTCCAAAGTGGTCAGTTCGCGGGTGATCGCGTCGAAACTGGCCCAGTTGCGGGCGGCCTTGCCGGTGCCGCCGTAGACGACCAGGTCGTCGGGGCGCTCGGCGACCTCGGGATCGAGGTTGTTGTGGAACATCCGCAGCGCGGCTTCGGTCTGCCAGTTCTTCGCGGTGAGTGTGGTGCCTCGGGCGGCACGGACCGTGCGTGACATGTGCTCAGACCTCCAGTCGGGCCGCGGCGAGGACGGCGCCCGACGCGACGAGTTCTTCGGCGGCGGCGATCTCCGGCGCCAGATGACGGTCGGGGCCGGGGCCCTCGACCTTGGTACGGACCAGATCCCGGACGCGGCCGGTGACCGGCGACGGGACGAGGGGCGCGCGCATGTCGAGTGCCCGCGCGGCGGTGAGCAGTTCGATGGCGAGGACGGTGTTGAGCCCCTCGACGGCCTTGCGCAGCTTGCGCGCGGCGGACCAGCCCATCGAGACGTGGTCCTCCTGCATGGCGCTGCTCGGGATCGAATCGACCGACGCCGGCACCGCGAGCCGCTTGAGTTCGCTGACCACGGCGGCCTGCGTGTACTGGGCGATCATGTGGCCGGAATCGACGCCGGGGTCGAACGCGACGAACGGCGGCAGGCCGTGCGAACGGGCCTTGTCGAGCATGCGGTCGGTGCGGCGCTCCGCGATGCTCGCGACGTCCGCGAGCGGGATGGCGAGGAAGTCGAGCACGTACGCGACCGGCGCGCCGTGGAAGTTGCCGTTCGACTCGACCCGGCCGTCGGACAACACGACCGGGTTGTCGACCGCGGAATGCAGCTCACGCTCGGCGACGAGTTCGGCGTGCGTGAGACTGTCGCGTGCGCCTCCGTGCACCTGGGGCGCGCAACGGAGGGAGTAGGCGTCCTGGACGCGGTTACAGTCCGGGCCGCGGTGGCTCTCGACGATCTTGGAGTCCTGAAGCGCGGTCCACATGCGCTGGGCGCTCAGCGCCTGCCCTGGGTGCGGGCGCAGGGCCTGGAGGTCGGCGGCGAAGGCGCGATCGGTGCCGAGGAGCGCTTCGACGCTCATCGCCGCGGTGATGTCGGCGGTGTCGAGGAGCTTGTGCAGGTCGGCCGCGGCCAACAGGAGCATGCCGAGCATGCCGTCGGTCCCGTTCGTGAGGGCGAGGCCCTCCTTCTCCGCGAGGACGATGGGCTCGATCCCAGCGTGCTTCAGCGCTTCGCCAGCCGGGACGACTTCGCCCCTGTACGCGACTTCACCCTCTCCCATCAGCGCGAGCGCGACGGCGGCCAGGGGTGCGAGATCGCCGGAACAGCCGAGGGAGCCGTACTCGTGCACGAGCGGGGTGATTCCGGCGTTGAGCAGGGCCGCAAGCGCTTGCGCCGTTTGCGGGCGAACGCCGGTGTAGCCGCTGGTGAGGGTGCGGAGACGCAACAGCATCAGCGCGCGCACGACCTCGGTCTCGACGACCGGGCCCGCGCCTGCCGCGTGGGAGCGGATCAGCGACCGCTGGAGCGCGGTGCGCCTCTCGAGCGGGATGTGCCTGGTGGCGAGCGCCCCGAAGCCGGTCGACACGCCGTACGTCGGCGTCTCGGCGTGGGCGAGGTTGTCGATGTGCTGACGCGTCGCGGCGAGGTTCTTCTCGACCGCTTCGCTGACCGCGACGGGCGAGTGGTCACGGGCGACCGCGACGACCTGTTCGGGCCGAAGCGGTTCGGTCCCCAGAAGTACGGTTTCCGGCATAGCCCCATTGGACAACGCCATGCCCGCTGGTGGGCGGCCCCAACCGGTGGTTGTGTCTGATATCCAAGACACAGCGGAAGAGAGCAAGGGACCTTTGCTATCGCTTACTTAGGCATGCTCAGCAAGCGATAGCAAAGGTCCCTTGCTCTCCCGGAGTCGAACGAAGAGGAGGTCGAGATGGGTGAGAGCAGCGAAGTACCAGCTCTGCGACGCGGCCTGGGCATCCTTCGCGCCCTCGCCGCGCGTCCGGGTCCGGTGTCCGCGGCCGCGATCGCGCGCGAACTGGGTCTTCCGCGCTCGACGACGTATCACCTGCTCGCCGAACTGGAGTCCGCCGGTTTCGTGGCGCACCTGCCCACCGAGCGCCGATACGGCCTCGGCATCGCCGCGTTCGAACTCGGCTCGGCCTACCTGCGGCACGACCCGCTGGAGCGGCTCGCCGTCCCGTTGCTGCGCAAACTCGCCGACCGCGTCGGCCACACCGCGCATCTCGGCGTGCTGCACGGCAACGAGTCGCTCTACCTGGTCAAGGAGCGGCCCACACGCCCGGAAACGCTGGTCACCGAGGTCGGCGTCCGGCTACCGGGCCAGCTCACGGCGTCGGGCAGGGCGATCCTGCGGCATCTGCCGTCGCCGCATGTGCGCGCGCTTTTCCCGGCCGCGTCCGCGTTCGTCCTGCGTACCGGCCGCGGCCCGCGCACCCTCGCCGAACTGCGCCGCACGCTGAACGCGGAGGGCAGGCTCGGCTGGGCGGTCGAAGACGGCCACGTCACCGAGGGATTCGCCTCGGTCGCCTGCCCGGTCTTCGACCACGGCGGCCGTCCGATGGCCGCGATCAGCGTGACCCTGCGCCACCTTTGCCCAGGGGCGGAAGGATGCGAAGGAACCTGGCCTGACCTCGCTGAGGAAGTCCGCTTGACCGCGGCCGAATTGACCACCCGGATCGGGGGTCAGGCGCGCTGAGCGTGCCTTTTCTGGACTCCCTCGAGGCCGAGCATCGCCAGCAGTTCGGCGCAGTCGAGTGCGTCCGAAGAGTGCCCGGCAACGGTCCTTGCGGCCCTGCCGTTCTGCACGGTGAGGCGGATTTCTTCCTCAGCCCGCACACCTGCCATGCGGCTCTGGTCTTCTGCGGGATCGGGACGACTGGAATGCCTGGCCCAGGTCATCTGACACCTTCTTCCGGCCCTCCGGCGACACGGGGTCGGTTCGAAAGAGGGCCATGGTCGAACACACAGCATGACATCCCGCCCCGCAGCTGTTCCCGGCGCGGGTGAATTGAGATGAAAATGACCTTGGTTTTACTACTCTCCGTGATCCAAAAATGTCTCAAGCCGGGCGTTGAACGGCTCCCCTGTATCGGGCACCAAATGCCCCATCCCCGCCACGACGTGGCGGTGCGCACCGGTTCTGTTCGCGATCTCGTCGGCGATGATTTCGTACTCCCGCCGATGATCACCGGTGAGCACGAGCATCGGGAAATCCGCTGATGCCAACACATCGAGCGGCAATTCCGCGTCTCCCGGCGGTCGCATCCCGATCAGGGCGCGGGCCCCGCGTCGCAGCGTCTCCGGCACCGGATCCGGGATCGGCAGTGGCACACCCGCGAGCGGGAAGAACGCCTCGAAGACCTCGCGAGAGTCTTCCAACGGCCCGTCGAGGAACCTCCGCAGCTCCGCGTCCCACGCGTCGACGACCTCGTTCCCGCGAACCACCCCGGTCGCCGGCGGCTCGACCACGGTGAGCGACCGGACCATCTCCGGCCGTAGGACGGCCGCCCCCATCGCGACGATCGCGCCATAGGACAAGCCGACCAGATGTGCCGGTTCGTGGAGCAGCTGCTCCGCGATCAGCCCGGCGTCGACCTCGAAGTCCTGCACGCCGTCCGGCGACCTCCCGTGACCGAGACGGTCCGGCGCGAGGAGCGTCCACCGCTGGGTCAACGGCCGCTGCGCCCGCCACGCCTCCCGTCCGCCGAGCAGGACGCCATGAACGAGCACGACGCGCGGTCCCGATCCCCATTGATGTACATGAAGCCGCATACCCATGAGGCTAGGACGTTCTCGCGCGTTGAGTGTGCCCGATCGGGCACACTCCGCGGACTCCACAGCACGGCATGAGTGACAAGCAGTGCGCCGAGTCCGTCGTACTAAGGGTGCGTTTCCTTGATGCCGTCGGCCAGCGCGCCGACAAGGTCCGACCCACGAGCGAGTCGAACATCGTTGGCCAACCGGGCAAGCACATCGTCGTCACCGACGATGTCGAGCAGTACCGCCACACCTTCGGAATCCAGCAGACCGCCCAGCACGGCCCCGATGAGTACCAGCCGATCATCGTCCCGAGGTCGATGGCGTCGCGTGTGGTCTTGGCACGCCGATCCCACCAGGTCAAGAGCTTGAGGAGCGCCAACGCCGGTACGGCGGGAACCTTCACGACGAGCCCGCCGGGCAGGAGGACCGACTCGGCCGATGCCACGGCTTCACTCAGCCCGCGGACGTTCATACGATGGTCCCGCCGTGCCGTCGCAGTCTGCCCACGAAACGTTCGAAGTCGTCCCAGGTGCCCCATCACCGCTGCGATGTCGATGTCTTGGGTGGCCCGTCCGGCGGGCCACCGACCAGCCCGATCGAAAGGATCGTGCGCGCGGTCGCCCCGACCACGAGGTATTCGACTGCCACGGCACGGGCGACGGCGTCCACCCGAGCCAGCACTCTCGCGGCGAGAAGAAGATCAGGTTCGGTCGATGCGCTTAAGTCGATCATCACCGCTCCGAATCCGGTCCCCGTGCTCGCGTTGGCGAGGCTCCCCCGAGGCCAGCAGATCAGCGTAAATCAGAGTGGACGGCACGATCCACGGCTCCGGTCCGGGCGCCTGCCAAAACCGGGTCCGGACGTGTACGTTGCCGTCGTTTTCCGCCCGGACCAGGCGATGCCGGCCGATGAGCTGTACCGGCAGCCCGGTCGCGTAGAGAGTGAGCGAGGCGGGCCGCAGACGCGGATCGATGAGACTCGCCCCTGCTTCCCCACCCACTTGGACTCCCGAGGAAAGCAAGTCGGCTTCCGCGCCGCGCCACCACGCAAGGTCGGCCGCGGTGAACTCACCGAGCGCCAGCGCGGCGTCCAGGGTGATCGAGTATGCCTCCGACCACCGGTCGAGCAGCTCCGCTCCCCGGGCGAGCCGTCGCTCTTTTGCCCGTTCGTACAGGTAGCCGGCGCCGGTGAGTTCTTCGATGACGGTCTTGACCGTGCCGAGGGACACGCCGCTCATCGCGGCCAACCGGCGGTACGGAAGGTCAGCCGTCTCCGGCCAGCTGAGCAGGACGAACAGAACCTGGAGGCCGGCCCGGCCGAAGGCACCCGCGCCGCGCGGCGAGACTCGTCCGGCGGGCATGGCGGGCTTGCGACGGCCACGGATGTCGATCAGGACGTCATCCCAGGCGAGGTGGGCGTTGCCCGCGGTGTCCGCGTAGTCGATCCCCCGGGCACGCAGCCGCTCGGCGATCGGTTCGCTGAGGTACGTGGTGAACAGCAGCGGCCGAGGGGTCGACGGGAAATGGACCGCCGTGGCCAGCTCCGCGGTCATCCGTTGCTTGAGCTCGACACCGTACGTCCGGGTCGCACCGGATCCTGTGGTGAGCTTTACGAGGGCATCCAATCGATGCCCCTGCGGGTCCCCAGGATCTCGTACTTCTGTGCCGAGTACGTCGACATGGAGGCCCAGTTCCTGAAGCCGAGAGCGCACTTCCGCAGGCCAACCAGCCGCGTTCAGTGATCCCTCATGTTCATTCAAATTGAACATGCCGATATTTTGAACGCACGTACCCCTTCAGCGCAACTCGCCGCCACCACCCGACATGACGAAGCGGCCCCACCCCGAGAGGCAGGACCGCTTCAGTCGTCCAGTGGAGGTGCCGGGAATTGAACCCGGGTCCTCTGGCGTATCACCAGGGCTTCTCCGTGCGCAGTCCGCTATGTCTCTACTTGGCCCCTTCAGTCACGCGAACAAGCTGAAGTGACGAGCCCAGCCACTGTTTGTTTCCCAACCACACCCCGTAGCCGAGTGTGGCGGTAAGCCTCCTAGCTGATGCCGGTGACCGGGTCGGAGGCGACCCCGGACCGACAGAGTTGCTCTACTGCTTAGGCAGCAAGAGCGAACTCGCGCTGGCTCTTAGGCTCGGCGCTTATTGGTTTGCGATGACGCTTACGGTGGTCTCTCGCCTGCACCGGCACGCTTCTCCTGATTCAACGTCCAAAGTCGAAACCGTTCACCCCCTTGTAGGGACCTGTCCATCATAACGCGGACGGCAACAGGGTTATTTCCGGCGGTGGGGCTAGCCCCACCTGCGAGATGCCCGCGCACACCATGTCGTCCGGCCCCTCCGGAGGGCGATGCTCGTCCCATCGACTTCGGAAGGGAGCACGACCATGAGTTCGCTAGCGGCCGAGCGGGAGCCGAGCAGGTCCGATCCGTCGTTCGGCGGCTCGCTGGCCTACCTGCTGATGAACCTGCCGATGGGCGTGCTGGCCTTCGCGCTGCTGATGTCGTTCTTCTGGCTCGGCATCGGCACGGTGATCATCTGGATCGGCGTCCCCATTCTCGCGCTGGTGATCCTGTCGGTCCGCGGTGCGGCCCGGATGGAACGCGCCAGGGTGTACGCGCTGCTCGACCGCTACATCGACCTGCCGTACCTCCCGTTGCCCGACGCGAGCCAGTCCTCGCGGTGGAAGGCGCGGCTGAAGGACGGCTCGACGTGGCGCGACCTCGGCTACTTCTTCCTGCTCTTCCCGATCGGCGTCATCGAGTTCGTGCTGGTCACGGTTTTCTGGGCGACCAGTCTCGGGCTCGCGGGCCTGCCGATCTACTACCGCTTCCTCCCGGGTGGCGAGTACCGCTTCCCCAGCTGGGACCTGCCGTGGTTCACCGTCGACTCGACGGTCTCGGCGTTGCCTTGGGCGGCTCTCGGCGTGCTGTGCGTCGCGCTCTCGGTAGCGTTGACGAAAGCGCTGGCGGGAATGCATGCCCGGCTGGCGACGGCGCTGCTCGGGCCCACTTATGCCCAGCGCCGCCGTCTGGAGGATTCATGGGGCGAGGTTCCAACGATGGACGCGGTGCGCGGATGACGATCGAACAGCAGGTGAAGCACGTCGAGATTCCGCGGCCACGGCCGCTGAGATCGATCGTCTACATGTTCGTCAGCTTCCTGTTCCGGCTCCTCCAGTTCATTTTGATCATCGTCGGTCTCGCGGTCGGCATCGCGACCGCGGTGGTGTGGATCGGCTTCCCGATCCTCATGGCCACGACCAGCTTCATCCGCTGGTCCGGCGACCGCGAACGGGGCTGGGCGAGGAAGATGCTCGACACCCCGCTGGAGCCGATCGAGCGGCTTCCCGTCGAGGGACTCTCACTGGTCAAGCGGTGGCTGACCCGGCTGACCGACCCGACGACCTGGCGCGACTTCGCCTACTTGATGGTGGCGTTCCCGTTGGCCTGTGTGGAACTCCCGATCGCGATCGCGTCGATCGTGCTGCTGCCGATGGCGATCTGGGTGACCCCGTGGATCGCCTGGCTGCACGGCAATCTGGCGTTCTCGATGCTCGGCCCGAACCGCACTCAGCGGCTGGAGCAGAAGGCGGAGCACCTGCAGGCATCGCGGGCCCGCGGTGTCGATGCCGCCGAAGCCGAACGGCGCCGTATCGAACGCGACCTGCACGACGGCGCGCAGCAGCGCCTGGTCGCCGTCGCGATGAGCCTCGGCCGCGCGAAGTCGAAATTCGACCATGACCCCAACGCCGTGCGTGAACTGATCGACGAAGCACATCTCGACGCGAAGCTCGCGGTGTCGGAGCTGCGCGACCTCGCCAGGGGCATCTACCCGGCAGTGCTCGGCGACCGCGGCCTCGACGCCGCACTGTCCGCGCAGGCCGCGAAGTCGCCGATCCACGTCGACGTCAAGGTGGACGTCGAACCGCGGCCACCCGCGGCGGTCGAGACGACGGCGTACTTCATCGTCGGCGAGACACTGACGAACATCGCGAAACATTCGGGCGCGACCGAAGCGGGCGTGAAGGTGTGGCGCACCGATTCGATGGTGATCGTCGAAATCACCGACAACGGGCACGGCGGCGCCGAGGTCCGGCCCGGTGGCGGACTCGCCGGGCTCGCCGACCGGGCGGCCACGATCGACGGCGTGATCACCGTCGTCAGCCCGGTCGGTGGTCCCACCGTGATTCGTGCGGACCTGCCGTGTCAATGGTGACCAGCTCGTGAGTGAATAGGCCCTGCCGTTCACTCACGACGCTGGGGGCAGGATGCGGGTTGTCATCGCCGAAGACGCGGTTCTGTTGCGCGAGGGGGTGATCCGTCTGCTCGCCGACGAGAACATCGAGACCGTCGCGGCCGTGGACAACGGCGACGATCTGCTGGGCGCGGTCAAGGAACACCGGCCGGATCTCGCGATCGTCGACGTGCGGATGCCGCCCACTTTCACCGACGAGGGCCTGCGCGCGGCGCTGGGCGCCCGTGACGCCATCCCAGGGCTGCCCGTCCTGGTGCTTTCGCAGTACGTCGAAGAGAGTTACGCCGTCGAACTGCTCTCCGGTGGCGCAGGCGGCGTCGGCTACCTGCTCAAGGAACGCGTCGCGGACGTCGGGGATTTCCTTGACGCGGTGAAGCGGGTCGCCGGTGGCGGCACGGCCATCGACCCGGACGTCATCGCGCAGCTGATGGCACGAGGCCGCAAGAACCCCCTCGACGCCCTCACGGCCCGCGAGTCCGAGGTACTGGGGTTGATGGCGCAGGGCCTGTCGAACACCGCGATCGCGAACTCGCTCGTCGTCTCGCACGGTGCCGTCGAGAAGCACATCGGCAACATCTTCTCGAAGCTCGGCCTCGAAGCGAGTTCGGTGGAGCACCGCCGGGTCCGCGCGGTGCTCACTTACTTGGGACGCTGAACTGCGCAAAGAGAGCAAGGGACCTTTGCTATCGCCTCTCGACGACGCTGAAGTAGCTCTTGGTGGCGAAGCCGTCACTCACCTAACATTGGCAGACTGTTGGTGAGCGACGTGCCGAACCGAGGAGGACCCATGACCGAGAGTCCCTCCCAGAGCGTCCGTTTCTTCGGTGGTCCGCTCGACGGGCGTGTCCAGGAACTCGGCGACACCGAGCCGGTCGCGGGCACCGTCCTCAAGCACGTCCATCTGCACGACGGGCCGAAGATCGAGACCCGCTACGAACTCGGCCTCGCCGAGGACGAGTGCTGGGAGTTCCGCCTGTGCGCCGCCCCGATTCCGGAGCCCGCGCCACGGCCGGAGCCGGAACCCGACGGCGTGGGGTAGGGAAAACTCCACCTTCGAGGGGCGAAAACAGGAAGACGGATACGGCGGCCCGCACCGCTGTTTCCGAAGGCCTGAAACGCCAGGCTTCTTGGCATGCACACGAGCCAGAAGCCGGGCCGGGACCGGTTCCTCGACATCGTCCGAGCGGTCGCGATCCTCGCGGTCGTCGTTCAGCACTGGGGCATGCCGGTGCTTTCCTATTCCGACGGCCACCTCTCCACCGGCAACGCCCTCGCGACACCCGGCTGGTGGGTCCTAACCTGGGCTTCGCAAGTCATGCCTTTGGTCTTTTTCGCCGGGGGCGCGGCGAACCTGATCTCGTTCACCCGGGCGGAAAACTCCCGCTCCTGGCTCGCGGCCCGGCTCAAGCGGCTGATGCTCCCGGTCCTGCCGCTCGTGGCCGTCTGGCTCTTCGTCCCGGACATCCTGCGCGGCATGGGCATCCCGGAGCAGCCGCTGCAGGTCGCGGGCGCGATCGCCGCGCAACTGCTGTGGTTCCTGGCCGTCTACGTGCTCACCGTGCTGCTCACCCCGCTGATGGCCGCAGCACATCGCCGCTGGGGCCTCAAGGTTCCGTTCGCGATGCTCGCCGCCGCCGTCCTCGTCGACATCGCCCGCTTCAACGACCTCGGCCTGATCGGTTTCGCGAACGCGATCTTCGTCTGGGTCGCCGTGCATCAGCTCGGTTTCCACTACACGCAAGGCCGTCTCGGCTCGATCGGCCGCAACGCCGCGCTGGGCATGGCGGGCGCCGGCTTCGGCATCACCGCGCTGATGGTCGCCTTCGGCCCCTACCCGGCCAGCATGATCGGCATGCCGGGCGCGCCGGTGTCGAACATGAGCCCGCCGACCGTGCTGCTGGCCTTCCTCGCGATCGGCCAGATCGGTCTCCTGCTGGCCTTCAAGCCGCAGCTGAACGCGCTGGCCGCGCGTCCGAACCTCGATGCCGCCCTGAAGTGGATCGGCCCGCGCTTCATGAGCGTCTACCTGTGGCACATGCCCGCGCTGATCATCGTCTCCGGTGTCGCCGTCTACGGCCTGGGGTACTCGACTCCCGAACCTGGTTCGGTGTTGTGGCTGACGATGGTCCCGGCTTGGCTCGGCGCCTGCGGGCTGGTGCTCCTCGGTCTCCTACGACTCTTCGCGCGCTTCGAAATGCAGAGCTCCGGCCCCGCGTCGACCGCGCACACTCCTCAGCTCGTCTTGGCCGGGCTGGCGATCTCCGGTGGCCTGCTGGGACTGGCCGCGCATGGTTTCGCCCCGCTGAGCGACGGTCTCGCACAGGGGCCGGTGCCGTGGGTGGCGCTGGCGACGGGCGGTTTCTACCTGGCGGGCAAGCAGATCCCGGTCTCGGAGCTGGGAACGCGTCTGCTCGGCCGCGCTGTCTCGGTCAGCGAGCTGGCGCAGCTCAAACGCTGAGCAGCTTCGCGGGGGTGTCGTGCAGCACCGCCCGCAGGAACGGCTCACCCAGGCGATCGTCGGCGGCCCAGCCGGCGATCGCCTGCAGCTGCGTGGCGTAGGAGTACGGGATGTTGGGGAAATCGGTGCCGAGCACAACGCGATCGGGGAACTCCGCCAGCAGATCCGTCCAGTCCGGTGGAAGCGGGTTGCCGCGCAGGGTGAACTCCACCCCGACCATCGTGGTGTCGAGGTACACGCGCGGATACCTCCTGGCCAGCTCGAACGCGAAGTCGATCTCCGGCATGCCGGCGTGCGCCAGGACCAGCGTCAGATCCGGATGCCGCACCAGAATCTCTTCGAACAACCGTAGCCCGGTGTAGGCGCCCTTCAACGGACCGTGTCCACAGTGGACGACCACCGGGACGCCCGCGTCGGCCAGCGCGCCCCAGACGCCGTCCAGCAGTTCGTCACGAGGGTCGTAGGCGCCGACCTGGACGTGCGCCTTGAAACAGCGAGCGCCCGCGCGCAGTGCTCCGTCCACAACGGACACGGCCGAGGGCTCGGGATAGAACGTCCCCGTCGGCACGGCGTCCGGGACCCGCTCGGCGAACTCCAGCGCCCAGGACGTCAGCCATTCGGCCATCCCGGGTTTGTGGGGGTAGACCAGCGGCGCGAACTTGCGCACACCGAACGAACGCAGGGTTTCGACCCGCTCTTCTTCGGAAGTGCGGTAGTGCACCGGCCAGGCCATGCCGTAGTGCTCCTCGGCCTGGTCGAAGTAGGCCCACACCTTGTCCATGACCGGTTTCGGCAGGAAGTGCAGGTGGATGTCCACGAGGCCGTCGATGCCCAACGCCGAGATCCAGTCAGGGATCTCGGCGTCCGAGGCTGGCCCGTTGATCAATCGTTGTACCGGCCCTTCAGCGCCCGGCCCATGGCTCGGCTGATGGTGCGGTCCGCGTCCCGCTTGGCGATGTCCTGACGCTTGTCGTAGGACTTCTTGCCCTTCGCCAGCGCGATCTCGACCTTGACCTTGCCGTCCTTGAAGTACATCGACAGCGGGACCAGCGAAAGGCCGCTCTCCTTGGTCTTGCCGATGAGCTTCTCGATCTCCTGGCGGTGCAGCAGCAGTTTCCGGGTGCGCCGCGGCGTGTGGTTCGTCCAGGTGCCCTGCACGTACTCCGGGATGTGCACGTTGCGCAGCCAGACCTCGCCGTCGTCCACCGTGGCGAACGCGTCGGCCAGTGATGCCCGTCCCTCACGCAGGCTCTTCACCTCGGTACCGACGAGCACGAGACCGGCTTCGTAGGTGTCGAGGATGGAGTAATCGTGGCGAGCCTTGCGGTTCGACACGATCACCTTGTGTCCACGTTCCTTGGGCATGATGGCGACTCTACGTGAGTTTCTGTGTTCGAGCAGGTGGTTATCGGACGGGTCAGTGGCGCACGTACAGGCGCAGCGTCACATAGCCGGTGATCGCCGAGATGATCACCGAGACGGCGAGCAGGATCGGCGCGACCGGGAACAGCAATTCGAGCATGCTGATCGCCGGGAACACGTCCCCGGTCAGTACGAGGTCGAGCAGGAAGACCTTGGTGAGAATCAGGAAGACGATCCCGATGAGGGCACCGACAAGGCCGGCGACCACCGCCTCCAAGAGGAACGGCAGCTGTGTGTACCAGCGGGTGGCGCCGACCAGGCGCATGATGCCGACCTCGGTGCGCCGGGTGAACGCCGACACCTGGATCGTGTTGGCGATCAGCAGCAGCGCGGCCAGGGCCATGATCACCGCGGCGCCGAAGGCGAGGTTCCGGACGGCGTTGAGCGCGTTGAACACGCGGTCCAGCGCCTTCTGCTGGTCGTCGACCTTGCTGACGCCAGGTTTGCCGGTGTACTCCTGGATGATCGCCTGGCTGCGCTCGGGATTCTTCAGCTTGACGTGCAGCGACGCGGGCAGCGCGTCCGGGCCGGTGAGCGCGAGCAGTTCCGGCTGGCTCTCGAACATCTTCTTGAACCGCTCGAAGGCCTGCGCGCGGTTCTCGTACACGACGGACTCGACACCCTCGTTGCCCTGCAGCTCCTGGCGCAGCGACTGGCAGGCCGACTGCGAGCAGTTCGGGTCACCGGCGCTGATGTCGTTGACCAGATAGACCGAAACCTCGACGTCGGAGAGGAAGTTGGCCTTCATCTTGTCGATCGTGCCGACGGCCAGCAGGCCGATGCCGAGCATGGCGAGGGAGACCGCGGTGGTGAGGACCATCGCGATGGTCATCGTGACGTTCCGGCGCAAGCCGGTGACTACCTCGCTGAAGACGAAACTGGCGCGCATCGGGGTTGATGTCCCTTGGAAGTCGTGGGTAACGGAGGAGGGCGGGGCCGGTCAGCGGCCGATGCCGTAGACGCCTCGGGCGTCGTCACGGATGACCTTGCCGAGCTGGAGTTCGACGACCCTCCGCCGCATCGAGTCCACGATCGAATGGTCGTGGGTGGCCATCAGCACCGTCGTGCCGGTGCGGTTGATGCGCTCCAGCAGCAACATGATGTCCTGGCTGGTGTCGGGGTCCAGGTTCCCGGTCGGCTCGTCGGCGAGCAGCACGAGCGGGCGGTTCACGAACGCGCGGGCGATCGCGACGCGCTGCTGCTCACCACCGGAAAGTTCGTTGGGCAGGCGGTCGGCCTTGCCGTCGAGGCCGACGAGTTCGAGCACCTCGGGCACGACCTTGCGGATCGTCGGGCGCGGCTTGCCGATCACTTCGAGCGCGAAGGCGACGTTTTCGGCGACGGTCTTGTTCGACAGCAGGCGGAAGTCCTGGAAGACGCAGCCGATGGTCTGCCGCAGCCGCGGCACCCGGCGACGGGCGAGCTTGGCGACGTCGAAGTTGGAGACCATCACGCGACCCTTGCTCGGCACCTCTTCGCGCAGCAGGAGGCGCAGGAAGGTCGACTTCCCGGATCCCGAGGGACCGATCAGGAAGACGAACTCACCTTTGTCGATCTCGACCGACACCCTTTCGAGGGCGGGACGGGTCGAGGTCTTGTAGACCTTGGAAACCTCTTCGAGCCGGATCACGGTTCGGCATACTACCCATGCCGCCCGTTAAGCCCGGGTAGCCCGGTCCCGGCGGCCAAGCGAGCAAGGGACCTTTGCTGTCACTCTCTTCCGGAAAGTGATAGCAAAGGTCCCTTGCTCTCTCACGCAGGGTTGTTACGCGGCTCCGGACTGCTTGCGCCAGCGGATGCCCGCCTCCAGGAAACCGTCGATCTCACCGTCGAGAACGGACGACGGGTTGCCGACCTCGAACTCGGTCCGCAGGTCCTTGACCATCTGGTACGGGTGCAGCACGTAGGAGCGCATCTGGTTGCCCCAGCTGGAGCCGCCGTCCTTGAGCGCGTCCATCTCGGCGCGCTCCTCCTCCTTCTTCCGCAGCAGCAGCCGCGCCTGGAGGACCTTCATCGCCGCCGCCTTGTTCTGCAGCTGCGACTTCTCGTTCTGGCACGACACGACCACGCCGGTCGGGATGTGCGTGATGCGCACCGCCGAGTCGGTCGTGTTGACGCTCTGGCCACCAGGGCCGGACGAGCGGTACACGTCGACGCGGATGTCCTTCTCGGGGATGTCGACGTGGTCGACCTCCTCGACCTCGGGCATCACCTCGACGTGCGCGAAGGAGGTCTGGCGACGGCTCTGGTTGTCGAACGGCGAGATGCGCACCAGCCGGTGCGTGCCCTGCTCGACCGAGAGCGTGCCGTAGACGTAAGGAGCGGTCACCTTGAAGGTGGCGGACTTGATGCCCGCCTCTTCGGCGTAGGAGATGTCGTAGACGTCCGTCGGATAGTTGTGCCGCTCCGCCCAGCGCAGGTACATCCGCAGGAGCATCTCGGCCCAGTCGGCCGCGTCGACGCCGCCCGCTTCGGACCGGATGGTGACCACCGCGTTCCGCTGGTCGTACTCACCCGACAGCAGCGTGCGGACCTCGAGCCCGTCGATGTCCTTGGTGAGCGCCGTGAGTTCGGTCTCGGATTCGGACATGCTGGCGGAGTCGCCCTCGGCCTCGGCCAGTTCATACAGGACGCCCAGGTCGTCGAGCCGCTGTCGCAGCTCGGAGATGCGTCGCAGCTCACTCTGCCGGTGGGACAACTGGCTGGTGACCTTCTGCGCCGCTTCGGGGTCGTCCCAGAGGTTCGGACTGGAGGCCTGCTCCTCCAGCTCAGCCACCTGGGCACGCAGCGCATCCAGGTCCATCACCGACTCGATCTGCGTCAGCTTGCCGGTCAGGTCCTTCAGTGCCGCATCGAACTCATCACTCACGTCGGCCAAGGTTACGGCAAAACCCACGACCGGTTGCGGGGAACCGGTCGTGGGCACCTGTCCGGGTCAGGACTGGGGGATGGAATCCAGCAGTTTCAGTGCCGCTTTGGCCTGCGCCTGCGCGAACTCGGCGACCGCCTTGGCGTACGGGCCGTCGGCGGCCTTGGTGGCGGCCTTCGCCTCGTCGAGCTGCTGCGTGTAGCTGGCGCGCGCCGACTCGAGCAGGGCTGAGCGCTGCTTCACCGTCAGCGAACCGGCGTGCACGAGACGCAGGATCAGCGGGCTGCGGAGGTGGTCAGGACCGGCTTCTGAGGACAGCCACGTCTTGAACGCCTTCTTGCCCGCCGCGGTGATGACGTACTGCTGGCTCGACCGGGGGCCCTGCTTGCCGAGGCGGACGAGGCCCTCCTTCGACAAGGCGGGAAGCTCCCGGTACACCTGGCTGCGGGTCACGCTGAAGAAGGCGCCGAAACGCTCACCCGCCCCCGCGACCAGTTGCCCGCCCGTGGCGGGACCGTCGTGGAGAAGACCGAGCAGTGCGGCGGCTGTTGCATTCAATTCGGACACGTCCTCTACGGTCCCACTTTTCGGAACCTGTGTCCACTGTGGTCAGCACATCTGTCCATTGTGGCTAGTGATATGCGCTCATTCGGCCCAACGCACTACGCCTGTCCACAAAGGACCGGACACGCTGCGCAACCGGGCTTCGCCACGGACAGCGGCACGCGTCCCCCGCCCCGCCCAACGACAGTGAGTGATCGACCCGGACGGCACACGCGCCACGGAACCGGAAATAGAAGAAGCGCGTGCCTGCGATTTCCGCAGACACGCGCCTCGTTTTCTCTGTAGCGGGGACAGGATTTGAACCTGCGACCTCTGGGTTATGAGCCCAGCGAGCTACCGAGCTGCTCCACCCCGCGTCGTTGTGTTAATAGATTACATGGGGCCGAAACCGGGTTTCAGGGGGGTACCCTTAACGTCGCGAAAAGCCGTTGACCAGCCTTTATGACGCGACTTTGTCATCCAGCCAAGCGAAGACGCCGTTGAGCACCATGGTCAGCCCATCGCCGAACCTGGCCTCCACGTCGTCATCGAAGACCCATGCCGTGGGCGTGAGGTCGTAACGCGGGTCCCGTTCGCCCGGAACCGGATAGACGGCCTGCTCCTCGATGGTGAAGCCCACGACGTAGCTGTAGACGGTGAACAACGCTCGTCCGGCCAGGTACGGTTCCAGCCCCGCGTCGACCCGCCATTGCAGCGGGTTATCGGTGAGCAGGGTCTGATCGGTCAAAAACGTCCCCGAGAAGACCTTCGCGCCGTCACGGTAAGCGAGCATCATCCGGCGCATCTGCTGTGACGCCAGCTCAAGCGACTCCCGCTCCCCCATACCTTCCGGAGTACGGCCCGGCATGGCATCCGCGTACATCCGCGTCGCCATCTCGTCGAGCAGCTCCTGCTTGTTCTTCACATGCCAGTAGAGCGCCGGCGCCTTGACCCCGAGTTCCTGCGCGATCAGCCGGAGCGTGAGCCCGTTGAGGCCGACGTCATTGAGCAGCCGAAGCCCAGCGCGGACGATGTCCTGCCTGGTCAAACCCACTTTTGCGCTCTCTTCCCGTACTACCGCCTTGACAATTTAACGATGTTAAGGGCACGCTGGGCTCAGGTCAATTTAACGATGTTAAGGAGTGGTATGGACAACCTGAGGACCGACGTGATCGTGGTCGGGGCGGGGCCAACGGGGCTGATGCTCGCGAACGAACTGGCGCTCGCCGGCGTCGATGTGGTGGTGCTGGAACGCGCCCCCGAGCGCACAGGCCTGTCGAAAGCGCTGAACCTGCAGCCGCGCACCTCGGAAATGCTGGAGCTACGCGGACTTCTGGACGGCGCCGAGGAGCGTTCGTTCACGACGGTGCGAGACGGGCATTTCGCGATGATCCCGGTCGTCTACGACGGTTGGGACACCAGATTCCCCTTCCAGCTGGGGATTCCGCAGGCGAAGGTCGAAGAGTTCTTGGAAGAACGGCTTGCCACAAAAGGAACAAAGGTACTGCGCGGCAGCGAAGTACTCACTTTCGTACAGGACAAGGACTCTGTGTCTGTCCGGTACCGAACAGACAGCGGCGAAGCACAGCTGTATGCGAAGTTCCTCGTCGGCTGCGACGGCGCACGAAGCGTTGTGCGCAAAGGACTCGACATGGACTTTCCCGGCGTGGACGGCGAAGGTTTCGGCGTGGTCGCGGACGTCTTGTTCGACAAAGCGCCTGACGCCGCGCAAAAGCAATGGCGAACGATGCGGAACATCGGCGAGCCGACCGGCGCAACCACGTTCAAAGGCCTGATTCCGTTGGGAGAACCGGGCCTCTACCGCTTCGTGTACGGCGACAGGGCCTCTCGGCCTGCGAACATGCGGTCCGCCGTCTCCCACGACGAGGTCCGGATGGCGCTGCTCGACTCGTACGGCGAGGCGGCGACGGTGTCGGAAATCCGGTGGGCATCACGGTTTTCCGATGCCGCGCGGCAGGCTGCGCACTACCGGGACGGGCGGGTGCTGCTGGCGGGCGACGCCGCGCACATTCACTTCCCGGCCGGCGGGCAGGGGTTGAATCTGGGCGTACAAGACGCCATGAACCTGGGCTGGAAGCTGGCCGCGACCGTGCATGGCTGGGCCGATGACGACCTCCTCGACACCTACGAGTCCGAACGGCACCCTGTGGGCGCACAGGTGCTGCACAACGTCGCGGCCCAACTGGGGCTGACTCCGCGGTCTCACGAGTCACGCGCGCTTCGCGCCCTTTTCGGCGATCTGGCCGCGCTTCCCGAGGTGAACCGGTATCTGTCGGGGATGGTCTCCGGTCTCGGGATCCGCTACACGACCTACGGGACCTCGCATCCCGCGCTCGGCTCGCGGCTGAACGACCAGGACGTCCTCACCGAAACCGGCCCGCTCCGGCCGAGCACTCTGTTCCGGACGGGCGACTTCGTGCTCCTGACGACCACAGCCGCCCACATCGACGCCGCCCGCTCCCGGACCCCGCGCCTGACGACCCAGCTGGTCACCGACCTGCCGTGGCCGTCGACCGAAGCCGTCCTGTACCGCCCCGATGGCTACGCCTGCTGGGTCGCCACCACCCCCACGCGATAGCAAAGGTCCCCCGCTCCCCCGGCCACCCGCGATACCAAAGGTCCCTCGCTCCCCCCGCAGCTCAGGCACCTGCGCAACCAACTCACTTCGGGGGGTCCAGGGGGGCGAAGCCCTCCCTGGCGGGGGCCCGGGGGTTCGACCCCAGGGGTGAAATGCGAAAGAGGCGTGGTCTGCGATTTCCGCAGACACACGCCTCCAACCTCTGTAGCGGGGACAGGATTTGAACCTGCGACCTCTGGGTTATGAGCCCAGCGAGCTACCGAGCTGCTCCACCCCGCGTCGTGACACCTACCTTACGCCTGCGTTTCCAGCAGGCGCAAAGCAGGTGCCCTTTTGGTAACCGACGTCACCCTCCGGGCTGGCCGGAGGTCGGCGGCGCGCTGGCTGCCGGCGGGTTGGCCTTGGCCGACTCGTAGGCCTTGGAAGCGGCTTCGAGTGCGGCGAGGGCGGCCCCTTGGTCGGCGTAGTTGCCGGATTGCTGGGCGGCGCGGAACTTGACCCACGCGTCGTGCATGTCGCCCGCGGCCTTGTCGAGCGCCGGGTTGCCGCTGGCAGGCGGCTGCTGCGGCGGGGTCGTGCCGGGCTGTTGCGGTGTCGTGGGTCCGGGGGTGCCACCGGTCTGGGGCGGTGTGACCCCGGAACCTGTGCCCGCGCCGAAGACCTGGTCGAGGGCTTCGTTGAGCGTCGGCGCGAAGCCGATCTTGGTGCCGTACGAGACCAGGACCCGGGCCAGCTGCGGATAGCTCAGCTGGTTCCGTTGCCGGATGTAGACCGGTTCCACGTAGAGGAAGCCGTTGGCGACGGGCAGCGTGATCAGGTTTCCGTAGGTGACCGTGACGTTCGGGTTGTTGAACAGGGTCCGGTCCTGCGCGACCCGTGGGTCACTTTGGAATCTGTTCTGGACCTGGACCGGGCCGTCGACCTGGGTGGCGCCACTGGCACCTGTCGGCAGTCTGAGGACCCTCATTTTCCCGTAGTCCTCGGGATCCGAGGACACCGACATCCAGGCCGCCAGGTACTGCCGCTGGAGACCAGTGAGCGAACTGGTGAGCTGGAACCGCGACTTGCTGTCGCCCGGCGCGGTGGCCAGGACGTAGTAGCCGGGCTGGTTGGCGATGCCGGACGCGGACGCGTTCACGCCGCCTTCCTGCGTCGGGTCCTGCGGAACGCTCCAGAAGGCCTGCTGGGCGTAGAACTCCGCCGGGTTGTTCACGTGGTACTTCGAAAGGAGTTCCCGCTGCACCTTGAAGAGATCCTCGGGGTAGCGGAAGTGCGACCGCAGATCCGGTGAGATCTCGCTGCTCGGCTTGACCAGGCCCGGGAAGACCTTCTTCCAGGCGTTGAGCACGGGCTCGTTGTCCTCGACGCCGTACAGGTCCACGGTGCCGTCGAACGCATCGACGGTGGCCTTGACCGAGTTGCGGATGTAGTTGATCGAGGCGTTCGATTGGCGAGTAGTGCCGGTAAGCGAGTCGTTGGTGGCCTGCCCGAGCTGGGTCTGCTGGGCATACGGGAAGTTGTTCATCGTCGTGTAGCCGTCGACGATCCACTTGATCTTCCCGTCGACGACCGCCGGATACGGATCGCCGTCGAGGGTCAGCCACGGGGCGATTTTCGCGACGCGGTCCCGCGGTTCGCGATTGAACATGATCTTGGATCCGTCGCCGATGGCGTCGGAGAAGAGAATGTTCCGCTCTCCGTACTCGGCGGCGAAGACGAGCCGGTTGAACCAGTTGTCGATCGACACGCCGCCGGAGCCCTTGTAGATGTAGGCACGGTCGACGGCGGTGTCGTACTCGCCCGGCGCCTGACCGGCCTTGCCGCCGACGATCGCGTACGCGGCGTCGGTCGCGAGCTCGCCGTAGTAAATACGGGGCTCGTCGACCTTGATGCCCGGCTTGGACGGGTCGGTCGAGCCGGCACCCGTCGGGTTCTGGGTGTCGCTGGTGGTGGCGATCGGATAGCCGCCGTCGGAGTTGGCGTCCTTCAGCGCGCGGTCGATCGTGTTGGCGGGCGCGGCGACGAAGCCGTTTCCGTGCGTGTAGACGAGGTGCTTGTTGATCCAGTTCGTCTGGTTGCCGGTGAGGCCCTCGGTCTTGATCTCCTTGGCCGCCACGATGTAGTCCTGCGTGACACCGTTGAGGGTGTAGCGGTCGATGTCCAGTTTGGACGGGAAGCCGTAGAAGTTCTCACGGCCAACGCGCTGGGTGAAGGTGTCGCTGAGAATGTTCGGGTCAAGGAGCCGGATGTTCGGGACGGTCCCCTTGTCCGCCTTGATCTCCGCGGAGGTCGCCTCGGACTTGCCGGTGTAGTCCTTGTACTCGACGTTGGTCAGGCCGAACGCCTGCCGGGTCGCGTCCATGTTGCGCTGGATCGACGCGGATTCCTTCTCGTTCGCGTTGGGCTTCACCGAGAACTGGTCGAGCACCGCGGGCCACGCGACGCCGACCAGCACGTTCGACAGGATCAGCAGCACCAGCGCGATCGCCGGAAGCTGCAGGTTGCGCAGGAACGCGCCGGCGAAGAACGCGACGGCGCAGATCACCGAAATGCACAGGAGGATCAGCTTCGCGGGCAGGACCGCGTTCAGGTCCGTGTAGGTCGCACCGACGAACAGCGGGGCTCCCCGGTCGGAGAGCAGCAGGTTGTAGCGGTCGAAGAAGTACTCGACCGCCTTCAGCAACACGAAGATGCCGATGGTGATGGCGAGCTGAGCGCGCGTCGGCCCGGCGAGCTGGCCGCCCTTGCCCGCGAGCCGGATACCACCGAAGACGTAGTGCGAGATCAGCGCGCCGAAGAACGCGATGACGACCGCGATGAACAGCCAGCCCAGGAGCCAGTTGTAGAACGGCAGATCGAAGGCGTAGAAGCCGACGTCATTGCCGAACTCGGGATCGGTCTGCCCGAACGGCGTGCCGTTGAGGAACAGCTGCACGACCTGCCAGTCGCTCTGCGCGGACGCGCCGGCGATGAGGCCGGTCAGCACCGGGATGCCGATGCCGAACAGACGGATCCGGCCGACGATGGCGGACCGGTAGCGCGCGAGCGGGTCGTCGTTGCCGGAGATCGGCACGAAGACCGGCCTGGTCCGATAGGCGATCATCAAACTGATCGCCAGCGCACCGCCCACCAAGAGCCCTACCGCGAAGAACAAGACGACACGGGTGATCAACACCGTGCTGAACACCGGCCGAGCACCGACCTCGCCGAACCACAGCCAGTCGACGTAGGTGTCCAGCAGTCTCGCGCCCAGCAGCAGCGCCAGGATGACTACGGCGGCGATGATGAGCAGGATCCGGCTGCGCCGGGACAGCTTCGGCAGGCTCACGGGGGGCCGAGTGGCCACTGCACACGCTCCTGGTTTGGTGAACTTTTCGCGGGGGCGCGCGTACCGCGTGCGGCCCCTGATTGCTCTAACTCTACGGATGCGGTCGGAAGTTCCCGGAACCCGCCCAAACCGGACTCGGAAGGCCGCCGCCATGACCGCCTGGAACGATGAGCCAATGGCACCGAGTGAGCAGCAGGGCGTGGCCGGCCTGGCCCGCGAAGTCGAGGAGTTCGTCGCCTCTGGAGGATGGGATCAGCCGCCGCAGTTGTTCGCGCTGGTCCCGACAGCGGCACTGCTGGATGAGCAGCCCGAGTTGGCCGGGCAACTCGACCCGTCGGCCCCGCTGACGCCCGTCGCCCAGGAGTCGCTGCCCGACGGTGATCTCGGTGAAGCGCTGGCGCAGATCGCGTGGCCGGACCTCGTACTGGGTTGCGCGCTCGCGCAAGAGATCATCGTGCTTCCGCCGGACGCCGAAGCCGAGCTTCCGGTGGTGCCCGAGACCGACGCCGAACGCCTGCGCCAAGCGGCAGCCGACCACCCGCGCCGCACCGAGGCCCGGCTCGTGGCCGCGGTGCTGCGGGACGGCGCCGGAGCGTGCGTCATGCGGCTTCGCGGTGCCGGACAGTCCGAGGAAGCCAGCGATGTCCCAGTCGACGAGATCATCGAGAACCCGGAACTGGCTCCGAACCTGCTCGAAGCCCTGAGGGCGACGCTGCAACCCTGACCCGCAAAAGAGAGCAAGGGACCTTTGGTATCGCCGCCACGGACGCGGGCCGAAGCGATACCAAAGGTCCCTTGCTCTCGTCAGACCCGTCGGCGATAGCAAAGGTCCCTTGCTCCCCCGGCGGTCAGCAGGAGGCGGTCGGCCTGCCCGCTTTGAGGTTCTCGAGCTGCGCGATCGCCTCGTCCAGCGTGGACACCTTGATCAGGTTGAGGCCATCGGGAGCGGCGGTCTTCGCCTCGGCGCAGTTGTGCGCGGGCACGAGGAAGTCGGTCGCACCGGCCTCGCGGGCGCCGACCACCTTGAAGGAGATGCCACCGATCGGGCCGACGACACCCTTCTCCGAGATCTCGCCCGTCCCGGCGATATGCCTGCCACCGGCGAGGTCGCCGGGCTCCATCTTGTCGACGATCGCGAGCGCGAACATCAGGCCGGCCGACGGGCCGCCGACGTCCTGCAGCGAGATCTTCACATCGAACGGGACATCCGCGCGGTCCACCGCGGTCAGGCCCATGAAGCCTTCGGGGCCGTCGGGCCGCTGCGCGAGCGTGAGCGGCACAGTGCGCTCGGCTTGGCCGTCGGACTTGAAGGTGATCTGCACGGTCTGCCCCGGCTTCGTGCCGTTCAGCGCGGCCCGCACATCGGTCGCCTCTTTGACCGTCTGCCCGTTGACCACCATCAGCCGGTCGCCCGGAGCGAGCACCTTGTCCGCCGGGCTGCCGGAGACGATCGTCTTCGCGAGCACCTTCACCGGGAACTTGCGGCGCAGCGCGGCGACCTGAGCGGCGGTCTGCGAGTCCTGCAGCTGCTGGATGTTCTCCTGGCGGACCTGCTCGTTGGTCTCGCCGGGCTTGAAGTACTCCTCGCGCGGCGCCAGCGCGTACCGGCCGCTCGCCCAGAGCCCGAGCGCGTTGAACAGGGTGATGCCCCCATCGCGCAGGGAGACCGTCGTCATGCGGAGCTCACCTGAGGTCTGGAAGACCTCGTGCCCGTTGACCTGGATCACCGACTGCCCGGCGGCGTCCTTGCCGAGCGTGTCATAGGTCGGGCCGGGACTGATCGCCACATACGGCACCGGGATGAAGAACCCGACCAGCGCGAAGACCACGAACAACGCACCGCTGACCAGCAGCGTCCAGCCTCGCCGGGTCAACCGCCGTTCGGAGCGGTCCTGGTCACTCGCGGACCCCGCACGGCTCCGCGCTGCTTTGGTCTCCTCCGAGGGCTCTGTCACGCGTGACAGCGTACGGTGACGGTGTTCGCTTCTCGGTGAAGGCCACGCTCATCACTCCAGTTGACGAGCTCTGGGTCCCAGGACCCGCGTACGGTGGTGCCATGAGCAAACCCCCGTTCGGCTTCGGACCGCCCGATCCCGACAAACGAGGCGAGAACGAGCCGTCGGACTCCGGCGGCCAGCCCTCCGGCGCCGAGGCCTTCAATCAGCTCGGTCAGATGCTCAGCCAGCTGGGCCAGATGCTCAGCCAGGCCGGCAGCTCGACCGGGCCGGTCAATTACGACCTGGCGAAACAGATCGCGCTGCAGAACCTCAGCAGCAGTGACAGCGGCGACGTCCAGCTCGGCTTTTCGCCGTCCAGCGGCGGCGACTCGAGCACGGCCGTCCGTGACGCCGCGCACCTGGCCGAGCTATGGCTCGACGCCGCGACGATCCTGCCCGCCGGCGCCTCGACGACCGTCGCGTGGTCCGCACGTACCTGGGTCGAAAAGACCCTGCCCACCTGGCAACGTCTCTGCGACCCCGTCGCCCAGCAGGTCTCGGGCGCGTGGGTCCAGGCCCTGCCCGAGGAGGCCAAACAGGCCGCCGGCCCGCTCCTCTCGATGATGGGGCAGATGGGCGGGATGGCCTTCGGCTCCCAGCTCGGCAACGCCCTGGCTCAGTTGGCTTCCGAAGTGCTCACCTCCACCGAGGTCGGCCTTCCGCTGGGTCCCGCGGCGACCTCCGCGCTCCTTCCGGCGAACATCGAGAAGTTCACCGAGGGCCTGGAACTGCCGACCAGCGAGGTGCTGGTCTTCCTCGCCGCGCGCGAGGCCGCCCACCAGCGGCTGTTCGCCCACGTTCCCTGGCTGCGGCAGCGCCTCCTCGCCACCGTCGAGGAGTTCGCCAGCGGTATCTCCGTCGACACCTCGGCACTGGAGCAACTCGCGGGCCAGATCGACCCGTCGAACCCCGCCAGCATCGAAGAGGCCATGTCCTCCGGTCTGCTCGAGCCGCAGACCTCGCCCGAGCAGAAGGCGGCGCTGAATCGGCTCGAGACACTGCTCGCGCTGGTCGAAGGCTGGGTCGACGTCGTTGTCGCCGAGGCCATCGGCGATCGCCTCCCGGGCGCGGACGCGCTCCGGGAGACGCTGCGCCGACGTCGGGCCACGGGTGGCCCGGCCGAGCAGACCTTCGCCACCCTGGTCGGGCTCGAGCTCCGGCCGAGGCGGATGCGGGCGGCTTCTTCGCTGTGGAAGCTGGTCGGCGACCAGCACGGCATCGAGAAGAGGGACGGACTCTGGTCCCACCCCGACCTCATGCCGACCGCCGAGGACCTCGACGAGCCGCTCGACTTCTCCGAACGTCTCGGCGATGGCGAGTCGACCCTCGAAGGCATCGACCCGATCGCCGAGATCGAACGCACCCAGCGTGAGAAGGACAAGGGCGACGAAGACAAGAACTGAGGCACGTCAGTCCTCCGCCGCGATGCCCCACCCGGCGGCGGAGGACAGGCCCTCCAGATAGCCGATGGCGCGTTCGGTCTTGGGATAACGGCGAACGAGCTCCCAGAACGCCGCGTTGTGCCCTGGTTCTTTCAAATGCGCGAGTTCGTGCACGAGGACGTAGTCCAGCACCCAGGCCGGTACCCGGCGCAGACGATCACTGACCCTGATCGTCGCGTCGACCGGCGTGCAGGACGCCCACCTCGTGCGCATCGGCGGCACCCAGCGAACGCTCGCGGGTACCGCCTTTCCGTCCAGATACTTCGCCGAGAGCACGGCGCAGCGCGCCAGCAGTGCCTCGTCCGAGGCCTTCGGCGGCGCGGCCCGCTTCGGGCCTGTGCGCAGCAGCTTGCGCTGCATCTCGGCTACCCAGTGCTTCTCCTCGGCCCGGGTCATCCGGGCCGGGATCAGCACGACGAGGGTGTCCTCGTCCCAGTACGCGGTGACAGTCCGGTGGCGGCGCTGGCTACGCCGTACCTCGACCTTGTGTTCGGGAGTGTCCGACGGGGGAATCGTCTTGTCCCGGCTCCTCAATGAGGGCATCCGTGCTTCGACCACTCGACCACGGTAAGGCCAGTCACCGACAACTCCGAGAGCCGAAAGGTCACAGCCCCGAGTTATCCACAACGGGACACGCCTGTGGATAACTCGGCGTTTTCTTAGTGGACGGTTAGCGGGGCGGTGCGATCCTGCGATCATGAACCTTCGCGAACCGGATCTGCGATCTATCGTCCTGCCCGCCTTCCCGGCCCTGCTTCCCGGCCTCGATGTGCTGGAACGTGGGAACGGCGAGATCCAGATCGGCCTCGACCCCGCGCACGCCGTGGTGGTCGCCGGAGTCGCCACCGAGGTGGCCGAAGCCCTCCGCGGACTGGACGGGAAACGGGCCGCCGACGACATCGTGCTCGCGCAGAGCGAACACGACGAACAGTTGCGGGACCTGATGACAGACCTGACGGCCCGCGGGCTCGTGACCGACGCCGGGGAGCCAGGGCGACATCCGAAGCCGAGACCGGAGACAGGACTGTGGTCGCTCCGCGCCCGCCACCATCAGGCGGCCATGACGGCACGTCGCAAGCGCACCGCGGTGGCCATCCACGGCGACGGGCGGCTGGCCGTGGCCATCGCCGTGCTGCTCGCCAACGCCGGAATCGGACATATCGATATTCGGGCGACAGGCACGGTTCTCGCACGAGACCTGGGTTCGGGTTACACCGAGGCCGAAATCGGCATGCCGCGCAGGGAGGCGATGGCGCAGGTGGTGCACCGCGCCGGGGCGGACACGTCGACCACCCGGCTCTACGCGGACCGTCAGCCGGAACTCGCGCTGCTCGCCGACGCCGTGGTGCCCGCTCCCGAAGTGGTCGACGAGCTCGTTCGAGACGGCGTCAGCCATCTGCCGGTGCGAGTACGGGACGGGGTCGGCATCGTCGGGCCGCTGGTGGTGCCCGGCCGCAGCAGCTGCCTGCGCTGCGCCGACCTACACCGTTCCGGACTCGACAAGTCCTGGCCCAGGGTGGCGAGCCAGCTCGCGGGACGTGTGCAACGACCGGATCTCGGCGCCGTGCAGGCGTGCGCCGCACTGGCCTCCGCCCAGGCACTCCGGCTGCTCTCACCCGGCGACCAGGCACCGCCCGCGTGGAACGCCACCTTGGAGATCGACTTCTTCGACGGCGCGATCCGCCATCGCGATTGGCCGCCGCACAGCGGATGCGGATGCGGCGCCCGGTGATACGGCGAGCGACGTAGCCCACACGCACGCCCTCGACAGGCTGCGCGCGCGGAGTGAATCAAGGCAGAATCGCGAGGGTGACCGACTCCCGCAGCGCCGAGGACCGTGAAACCGACATTCCCCGCAAAGGGGCTGCGCGCACGGCGAAGCTGGCCAGTATCCCGCTCGGCATAGCGGGCCGGGCGGTCGGCGGCTGGGGCCGACGACTGACCGGGCAGAGCGCCGAAGAAGTCAGTGCGACCTTGTCCGCGAAAGCAGCGGAACAGCTCTTCGAGGTCCTCGGCACGCTCAAGGGCGGCGCCATGAAGTTCGGCCAAGCCCTCAGTGTCTTCGAGGCCGCGGTACCGGATGAGATGGCGAAGCCCTATCGCGAGGCCCTGACCAAGCTCCAGGCCGCGGCACCGCCCATGCCGACCCGGCAGACCCACCGAGTCCTCGCCGAGCAGCTGGGACGCAGCTGGCAGCAGCGGTTCGCCGCCTTCGACGACGAACCGGCGGCGGCCGCGAGCATCGGCCAGGTCCACCGCGCGACCTGGCACGACGGTCGCGAAGTCGCCGTCAAGGTCCAGTACCCGGGTGCCGATGACGCACTGCGGAGCGACCTTCGCCAGCTTCAGCGTTTCAGCAGGCTGTTCCAGGCCTTCGTGCCGGGAACCGAAGTGAAACCTCTCCTGGCCGAACTCGCCGAGCGGATGAACGAAGAGCTCGACTACCAGGCAGAAGCTCAAAACCAGCGTGCCTTCGTGAAGGCGTTCGACGGCGTCCCGGGCTTCCTGATCCCCCGAGTGGTCGCCAGCGCACCGAAGGTCGTCGTCACGGAGTGGGTCACCGGCACGCCTCTTTCGAAGATCATCGCCAGCGGCGACAAAGAGGCGCGTGACCGTGCCGGCCGCCTGCTCACCGAGTTCCACTACTCCTCGCCGGAACGAGCCCATCTCCTGCATTCGGACCCGCACCCGGGCAACTTCATGCTGACCGCCGACGGCAGGCTGTGCGTGATCGACTTCGGCGGGGTGTCCCGGTTGCCTGAAGGCATTCCGCAGCATCTGGGCGAGATGACCAGGCTGGCGCTCGACGGCAAGTCCTCGAAGCTGATGCGGCTGCTCAGGGAGTCCGGCTTCATCCGGGCAGACGCGGATCTGCAGGCTGACGACGTGCTCGCCTACCTCGCCCCGTTCACCGAACCGCTGGCGGGAGAGACCTTTCATTTCACCCGCCGCTGGATGCAGCGTCAGGCAGGCCGGGTCGGGGACACCCGCGGCCGGGATTTCCGGATCGGCCGCTCACTCAACCTGCCGCCCGAGTACCTCATGATCCACCGCGTCACCGCCGGATCGACGGGCATTCTCTGTCAGCTCGACGCGGAGATCCCCGCCCGCGCGATCGTCGAACGGTGGCAGCCGGGCTTCGCGGCCTGAAAAGTTATCCACAGGGATCGTGGGGACTGAGCCAGAATCCGGGTCGCTCGGGCGAGTTGTCCACAACTTTCCGGAAGCGGTTCCACCCGGACGGCCCAACGGTCATCCTCGATGTATGACCACTACACGAAGCGCTCGCCTGATGGCGCTCAGTAACACCTGCGAGTCCGGGATCATCACCAGCCGCGAGCTTCGCAAAGCAGGCGTGACCGCTCGTCACGCCGCGAAGCTCTGCGGGCCGGGCGGTCCTTGGCGAAGGCTGATGCCGGGTGTGATCCTGTTGCGCGACTCCGCGCCCACCCGGCTTCAGCTGCTGCAGGCCGCTGTCGCACGGTTCGGACCGGACGTGGTGGTGACGGGTGCCGACGCGCTTCGCGCGCGAGGTGTCGACTGCTCGGTGACGCGCGAGGTCCACCTCCTCGTCCCCGACTACCGGCGCGTGCCGGCGGAACCCGGCATGCTGCCCCGAAGAACCACACGGATGCCGCCACCGATCCTGATCGACGGCGTCCCGTTCGCCCCACCCGCCCGCGCGGCACTCGATCTCGCTCGTCTGGAGCTCGATCCGGCCCGGATCGACGAACTGATCTCGCTACCGCTGTATTGGGGCCTGTGCACGCTCGAAGAACTGAGGGAGGAGCTCGATGCCGGTAACCGGCGAGGCTCAGCCGCGGTCCGCGCGGCTCTGCGTCGTGTCGATCCCGAAGAGACCTACGCGTGCGGACTGGCGAAGCAGGCGCTCGACGGCTGCCCACTGCCTTCGCCGTCGTGGAACGTGACGATCTGCGACCGGCGTGGGCGACCCATCGGCGCCGCTGACGCCTGGTGGGACGACATCGGCCTGGCGTGGCAATTCCGTGCGCCGAAACAGGGCACCGCGAACTTTCATCCGCTGGCACTGACCGCGACCGGGACGGTGCTGGTCCGCTGCACCATCGACCAGCTGAGGAAGGTTCCGAGGGAAGTGGCGGCCGAGCTCGTCAGGGGGTATGCGGAAGCGGCACGGACGCCCCGCCCGAAGGTCCGCACGATCGGTCAGATCGACGACGCCGCCTGAGGGCTCACCAATACTCGTCCGGAAGTTTTCCCTCGATGTCGCGCGCGTGGCGGCGAGCGCAGGTAGGGCACATCCATCGCACGACGTTCTTCTCCCGGGTGGAAACCCAGGCGAGCGTCTGCGCGGCTTCCTCGTCGACACCACGGATCCGGCCGCACAAGGAGCAGCCGATCCGGTCGGTCACGGCCGCCGTCCACAATGGATCGTTTTCGTCCCCTGCAGGAAGAGGTCCTGGCGCGCGCCGAGGAAGGCGGGGCTCGCCGGATTCACCAAGGCGGCCGCGGTCTTGTGATCGTCGCCGCTCAGGCGGTCGCCTGCCACGTCGGCCAACCAAGTGATCCGCTCGACGACGAAGTCGCGCAGCAGTTCCGACCCGGGCGCCGGGTGGTGGACGAGCACACCGAAGGAATCGACGTTGTCGAGGCCTGCCCGCTGGAGCGCGATGTTCCAGCCGTAGGGCATCGAGACGGAGCCAGGGATGCCTGCCCGCATCTCGGCGAACCACTCACCTCGTGCGGCGAGCAGCCGCCCCTCGAGCCCTGGCCAGCCTATGCCGAGATCCCAGGGAAGACAGTTGAAGTCCAGGCCGCCCTCGGAAATGGCGACCAACCCGCCGGGGCGGGCGAGCCGGGCGAAGGTGTTGATTGCCGCTTGCTGGTCAGGCAAGTGGTGGACCACGCGTGAAGCCCAGACCAGATCGGCGGCAGGAAGCTTCGCGGGCAACTCGTCGTCGGCCACGTCGGCGTGGATGGTCTCGACGGTGGCCTTGTCTCCTGCGGCCGCGCTGACGACCCGATGTGCCTCTGCCAGCAGGTGCTCGGTCGCGTCGACCAGCACGATCCTGGCGCCGGCGGAGGCGAGTTCCTCGGCGAAGAGCACGCTCATCCCGCCCGCGCCACAGCCGACGTCGAGGATGGTCGGCCCGTCCGGCATACCTTCCAGCAACTGTCGGGCCGCTGCCCGCGTCGGCCCGGCGTCGAGCGCTTCGGCCATGCGAAGTGCTCGAAGACGGTCCGCCCAGTCGAAGTCGTCGTGCGTGTGTACGGCCATTCCCCCAGTGAACACCAATCCGAGCCGCACCACGCCCAAAGGGGGGAGCGGGGGGGGGGGGGGGGGGGGGGGGGGGGGGGGGGGGCGTCCCCCCCTCCTCCAGGGTGGGGCAGTGAGAGCTGTGTGTTCCGTGTGACTACGCAAGCAGGCAACTCTTC
>NZ_JBVKAE010000002.1:0-130819 GCF_055598845.1 Amycolatopsis sp. NPDC039088
GGGACCCTGACGCCTAGCGCAAGGAAGGGGACCTTCATGTACTTCACGACCGGCCGCACGCCACGACACGTTTGACTTACCCCTCAATAGAACCCTCCTTCGCACTCAGGACCCACGCGCGAAACCACGCACACCACCCAAGTCGGACACTTATCTCCTAAATAGGGTCCTTTGTGGACAGATCAGCCTCCGTCCCCGCTTCCGTCGGTCGGCCCGGACCTGCGCCGGGGCACGCCACGTTTGCCTCACGCCTCAATAACCCCTACTTTGCAATCATGACCCCGCCCACAACTGGGCATATAGGCATCAAGTGGACATTCGGTCAGTCCGTGAAGGCCTCCTTCGCTACCTTCAGGGTAGGTAAGGGGGTCTTCGCGGCAGTGGGCCGATCACGCCACTCGACTAGACGCGGGCACTTCCGGGGCCGGTGGTGCCGCCCAGGAAACGGTACGCGCGGGGATGGGCCCGGAACCAGACGTTGAGCCTGCCGATCCGGCGCACGAGCGAGGAGCGCAACGTCGTCGGCACCAAGTTGCCGAAAACCCGCACCACCAAACGGAAACGATCGAAGCGACGTTGGTCGCGATCAGTCCACTGTAGACCGAGCCGGGTGCGCAGGACGGGCGGCAGGGTGCCCCGGATGACGAACATCTGCGCAAGGTACTGCCATCGACGTAGGCGAACCCAGTGCTTCTCGGGCAGCCGTTGCCACGGCTTCTTCACCGTCCGGATCGTCTCGAACAACGTCGAGATCGTCTCGTTCGGGCCGAAACCGTCGATCATCTCCGCGTAGTACCGCTCGAATTCCGGCCACGTCGGTGGCATGTCCTGCTCGCGCAGGCCGAGGAGCCGTCCGACGTCGCACATCTGCGCGTAGTATTCGTCCACTTCGGGCCGGGTCATCGGAGTGCCGTAAAACCGTTGTGTGTCAACGGGAACCATCACGAGCGTGGCGTGCACCCAGGCGTAGGCGTGCGGATTCAACGCGCTGTACCGGTGCCCGTCGGCGTCGATCCCGGTGAACGACCGGTGCACCGCGCGCAACCGGTCCGCCTCGTACCGGGCGCCGTCCGGACCGCCGTAGATGTAGATGGACAGCGACGCGGCCGTGCGCATCAGCCGGGTCCACGGATCCTCGATGTAGTCGGAATGATCCCGCACCCCGGCCGCCACCACCGGATGGGCGACCTGCAGCACCAGCACCTGACCGGCCAGCAGGCCGGCCCGGAAGTCCCCGAAGTACCGCCACGCCGCCGTCCCCTTGACGATCGGCGGCCCGCTCATGACGCGCCGCGGATGAGCATCATCAACGGCAGCGCCACCGCCACGCCGTCGTCGCCGGTGGCGAGCCTGCGCAGCTGCAGCCCGGCGATCAGCGCCACGACCGGTCCGGTCAGCCGTTCCGGCGACGCGACACCGAGCGTCCGCAGGATCACCAGCGCGAGTTCGTCGTAGGCGGCGAAACAGCGTGCTGCCGCGTCCCGCAGGCCGGGGTCGCGCGCCGCCTGCAGATACAGCTCGTGCGCGCCGAGTTCGTCGGTGCCGAACGGCAGCTTGGCGATGACCTGCTCGACCACCGACGCGGCCTCCTCGACGCTCAACCCCTGTTCGCGGTAGGCGTCGACGAAACCGGTCAGCTTCGCGGTCTCTTCTTCGACGAACAGCAGCATCGCTTCGCGCAGCAACGCCGTCTGGCTGGGGAAGTGGTAGGTCAGCGTGCCGAGCGAGACGCCGGCAGCAGTCGCGATGCGGCGGTTGGTCAGCCCGCCGACCCCCTGTTCCCCGACCACCTTGAGTGTGGCGTGGAGGATGGTCTCGCGGGTGTTCACCAACCGGTCTCGGGTTTGCGGTCCTGCCACCGTTCGACCTCTTCCAGTTGCGCGGCCAGCGAGATCAGCCGTTCTTCGGCGTGCGACGGGCCGAGCAACTGCCCGCCGAGCGGCAGCCCGTCCGGGCTCAGGCCGGCGGGCACGTTGACCCCCGGCCAGCCCAGCACGTTCCACGGCCAAGCGTAGGGGCACGCCGCGATCATGGCCTGGTCGGTCTGCCAGCCGCTGAGCTCGTCGAAGCTGCCGATCCGCGGTGGCGGGGTCGCGGTCGTCGGCGTGAGCAGCACGTCCACCCGGCCGAACACCGAGCCGATTTGCCGCTGCAGCAACGGTTCCGCGGCCCTGGAAAGCCGCAGTGCCGGACCGGCGAGCACCGAACCCTGCCGTGCGTTGGCCCGGGTGCGCGGATCGAGCCGCGCCTGATCCGGGACGCGACGGGACCAGTCACGGACGCCGACGAGCGAGCGCGGCAGGAAGGTGAGACCGATCAGCCGGTAGTCCGGTTCGACCTCGACGATCTCGTGGCCGAGTTCGGCGAATCGTTCCGCGAGCCGGATGACGGCCGCGTGCGCGTCCGGGTCAAGCCGGGTTTTCGTCGCGGTGAAAGGGATCCTGGTGGACAGCCCGATGCGCATCCGGCCGGGTTCGCGCCGGGCGGCCGCCTGGAACGCGGTGCCGGTGCCCGCCGCGACGTCGAGCAGCAGGGCCGCGTCGGCGACGGTACGCGCGAGCGGGCCGACCACGGTCAGGCCGTGGAACAGTTCCCGTTCGGTCGGGACGCGGCCGCGTTGCGGTTTGATCCCGACCAGATCGGTCCACGCGGCGGGGATCCGGATCGACCCGGCCCCGTCGGAACCCAGCGCGGCGGCGATCACCCCCGACGCGATGGCCGCCGCCGCGCCGCCGGAGGAACCGCCCGGGGTGCGCTCGGGATCCCACGGATTGCGGGTCGCACCGAACGCCGGGCCTTCGGTGAAGGGCCATTGGCCGAGTTCCGGGGTGTTGGTCTTGCCGATGAGCACCGCGCCCGCCTCGCGCAGCGCGGCCACGGGCGGGGAGTCGGTCGTCGCGGGTGAGAAGTCGCCTTCGCAGCCGAACGCCGTCGGCAGTCCGGTGACGTCGAGGTCGTCCTTGATCGCGGTGGGGACGCCGAGCAGGGGAGCGGTTTCGCCCTCGGCCAGCCGCCGGTCGGCGTCCTCGGCCTCGCGAAGGGCTTCCTCATGGCGAAGGCACTTGAAGGCGTTGAGGGTCGGTTGACTCGCTTCGGCCCGTTCGAGCGCGAGACGGGTCAGCTCGACGGACGACGTCGCCCCGCTGGCGAGCAGGGCGGCCTGTTCGGCGAGGCCGGTGAACGCGAGGCTCGATTTCGAGGTGGTCATGGCTCCCCCTGGACGTCTCGTTCGTTCAAACGAACGATACCACCGGGTAGCATCGGTGTGGTTACGTGAGTTTCATGAACCTCGATCGCTTTCCCCGCGTCGACCTCGGTGGTTACCCGACGCCGCTGCATCCGGCACCTCGGCTGGCCGAGGCACTCGGCCTGGAGAACCTGCTGCTCAAACGGGACGACGTGCATCCGCTCGGCGTCGGCGGCAACAAACTGCGCAAACTCGAGTTCCTGCTCGGCGCGGCGATCGAGACAGGCGTCGACACGGTGATCACCTTCGGCGCGCTGCAGACCAATCACGGCCGTCAGACCGCCGCCGCCTGCGCGAAGCTCGGTTTGCGGTGCGAGCTCGTGCTCACCGCCAAGGTCCCTCGTGACGGTGACGCGTACGAACGGTCCGGCAACGTCTCCCTCGACCACCTCTTCGGCGCGAACGTGCACATCTGCCGGGACGGCGAGGAGACCGGCAAGACCTACGACCGGCTGATCACCGAAGCCGCCGCCGAGGGCCGCGAGGTGGCCACCTTCCCGGTCGGCGGTTCCGACGCCGTCGGGGCGCTCGGGTACGTCGCCGCCGCGGGGGAGATCGCCGGGCAACTCGCCGAGCGCGGCATCACCAAGGCGCGGCTGGTCGCCCCGCATGCCAGCGGCGGGACGTCGGCCGGGCTCGTCGTGGGGACGGCGGACCTCGACTGGCTGACCCTCGACATCGCCTGCGTCAGCCATCCGGTGGACGAGGCCCTGGACAACCTCGCCGATCTCACCACCGCGGCGTCCGCTCTGCTGGGCAAGACGCCGCCATCACTCGAAGGTCTTCATATCGACGACCGCACGATCGGCCCCGGCTATGGCATCCCGACCGCCGAGACCTGGGACGCGGTGCGGCTTTTCGGCCGTACGGAAGGGATCGCGCTCGATCCCGTGTACACCGGCAAAGTGGGCGCCGCGCTGATCGACTGGGCCGCTGAAGGCCATTTCGCGGCCGACGAGCACGTTGTTTTCCTGCACACGGGCGGGCTGCCCGGCCTCTACGGGTACGCCTCGGAATTCGCCGACGCGGTGAGCCGCTGACGCGACCTTCAGCATCCCGGCGATCAGGACCACGTGCACCACCAGCGAAAGCCGCTGCGCGACACCGACCGGGACGATGTCGGTGAGGGTCATGAAGAACGGGATGTCGGACAGGCGCACGAAAATGAAGCTGAGCCCGAAGACGACCAGGCCGGTCGCGCTGCCCCAGGCCAGGCGGCCGATCTGCCTGGCCGCGGGGGTGCCGCGCAGATTGTCGCGCAGGCTGAACCCGGCGGCGGGCAGGCTGAGGAACGCCACAAGGCAGGCGTAGAGGTGGATCTCGCCGCTGACCGGGTCCGGGAATTCGGGGTAGCTCGCCGGGAAGACCGCGGCCGCCGCCAATCCCAGCGACCACAGCACGAAGAGCAGTTTCGTGGTGCGGCTCAGCGGGATCCCGGCCGCGGCCAGCGCGCCCAGCGCGGTGAGCGAGCCGATGGACAGCGAAAGCACGCTGGCCCCGAGCATGCCCGTGCCGCGGTCGACGTAGGCGTAGCTGGACAGCGTGTCGAACACCGGATCGCGTGAGCTGATCAGGTGCAGCACGACCATGGTGAACAGTGCCCAGCCGATGGCCGCCCCCGACGCGATCAGCCAGGGCTTCGTCCGCGATCTCTCCCCAGGGAACGTCATGCGTCCAGCGTGCTCGCGCGGCCGCGGATTTCCGATCCGGGAAGCCCCCGGTTTTACCCTGGGGCTACCCCGAAGTCGACTACTACCAACAGCTGGTCATCGTGCCTTTTCGCGCGGGGCCAGCGTTCGCCGTCGGGGTCCTGTTTCTCCGCCGTGCGCACCGCGTCGAGGACGGCGTCCGGACCACGCTTCCGGCTGATGTCGAGCACTTCCGGCCAGTCGAAGAGTTCGTACTCGTCGACACCGACCGCGACGCCGTCCGTCGCCAGCAGCAGGGCTTCGACCTCCGAACGCGGCCAGCTTCGGCGGACGGCCTCGGCGGCCGCCTTGGGTTCCGCCTCGGCGACCCAGAAGCCGTCCGGCGCGTTGCGTTTGGCTCGGACGTCGGAACCGGTGCGGAGCTGACCACCGCCGCGCAGCTCGACCAGCCTGTCGTCGGTGAGCGGGTCGGCGCCGGAGGGCCCGAAGGCGACGATCGGGCTGTCGGCGAGTACGAGTCCGTCGACGGTGTCGTCCGTCCAGCGGGCGATCGCGACCGTGCTCGACGGCGAGCGGCCCGGTTCGAGGCCTTCGCGCCGGGCGACGTCGGCGATCGACTCGGCCAGCAGCACCGCGAGATCCGCCTGGGGTTCCGCGCTCAGCGCCTGCGACAGGCTGTGCACGAGCAGGCTCGCGTACCAGCCGCCGGGCGGGAGATCCGGATGCGGCGAGGTCGCGCCGTCGAGCACCACCACGGCGTTCCCGAGCACGGCGACGTGGTCCTCGGTCGGGCGCGGCGAGCCGTCCGCACCTACTCCGTCCCTTTCCGCCACTGCGATTTCGGCCATGCCCCGACCCTAACTGTCAACCAGCGTTGACACAGCCGGGATGTCAACGTAGGTTGACGTCATGACCGAAGCGACAGACCTGGCCGCGCGAGCCGGCGACCGCGATCCCCGGGTGGGATTGCGCGCCGTCGCCGCCTTGCGCCGGCTGTTGGAACAACTCGAAGCCGTGCAGGTCCGCAGCGCGCGGGTCCACGGGTGGTCCTGGCAGGAGATCGCGGCCGAGCTCGGGGTCAGCAGGCAAGCGGTGCACAAGAAGTACGGGAGGCACTGATGTTCGAACGCTTTACCCCCGAAGCCCGCGAAGTCGTCGTCGAGGCTCAGCGCGTCGCGTCGGACGAGGCGTCCGCCAACGTCGACCCGCTGCACCTGCTGACCTCACTCGCCCGGAACACGAAGGTGCTGACCGCGCTGGGCTGCCCGGGCGACGAACTGGCCGACGACCTCCGGCGCGTCCGCCGCCGTGGCGGGATGAGCGACGCCGATGTCGAAGCACTGAGCGGGTTCGGCATCGACGTCGAGCACATCGTCGAGCGGGTCGAGCAGACCCACGGTCCCGGCGCGCTGACCGGCGGACAACGGAGCAAACGCGGCCACCGGCCCTTCACCCCCGAGGCGAAGAAGGTGCTGGCGCAGACCCTGCGCGAAGCCATCGATGTCGGCAGCAAGCGCATCGAGGGCGAGCACCTCTTGCTCGCGCTGACGTCACTTCCCGGCGTGGCCGCCGACGTCCTCGCCCAGCGCGGCATCGACTATCTCGCCGTCCGCCGCCTGCTGGAGCGGCGGGAGGCCAGCTAGCGCTCACTGATCAGACGGAGATCTCACGTGATCTCCGTCCAATCACGGGAGATCGCCGCTCAGTCACGCGTGATCGCCGTCTAGTCACGTGTAAGACCTCTTCAGCTCTCGGCCCGTCCACGCCAGGCGACCAGTGGCAGGAAAGCCTGCGTGAGCGGTCCGATGGCGAGTGCGTAGAGGATCGTGCCGATGCCGACGGTGCCACCGAGCAGCCAGCCGGCGGCCAGGACGGTGAGCTCGATGAGGGTCCGGACGAAGCGGATCGACTTGCCCGTCCGCGCCGCGAAGCCCGTCATCAGCCCGTCGCGGGGTCCCGGGCCGAGCCGCGCGCCGACGTAGATCGCGGCGGCGAGGCCGTTGAGCACCACGCCGGCGACCAGGTTGGTGATCTGCCAGCCGAGCACGTGCTGGTCGGGCAGGAAGAGCCGCACGAAGTCGACGGTGAGCGAGATGACCACGATGTTGGCGACCGTGCCGATGCCGGGTCGCTGCCGCAGGGGGATCCACAACAGCAGCACCGCGACCGAGGCGAGCGCGGTGACCGTGCCGAACGTGAGGCCGGTGAGCTTCATCAGGCCTTCGTGGAGCACGTCCCACGGGTCGAGGCCGAGGCCGGACCTGGTCAGCATGGCCATGCTGCCGCCGTAGAGGGCGAGCCCGCCGACGAGCTGGATCGAGCGGCGGGCGGTGTCGTGGGAGATGCCGACGGGTCTGAGGTCGAGTGTAAGTGCCACGACTGCACCATCGGGGGTAAGTGGCTACCTTGACCATGACCAATCCGCAATAATTGGCCTTATGGAACCGCTGATTCCGCTGACTGGACGTGTTTCGGGCCAGAAATTGGCCACCTTGCTGGGAAGTTGGCGGCAGAGTGGTTCTCGTCACGGCGCCGCGGACCTCGCCGCGGCGGTCGAACTGCTGATCCTCGATGGCAGGCTGCCGCTCGGCACGAAACTCCCGGCCGAACGAGAACTCGCCGACGCGCTGGAGGTCAGCCGCACGCTGATCGGCGCCGCGCTGGACAAACTGCGGGCCGACGGGCTGGTCGCCAGCCGCCGTGGGGCGGGCTCCTGGATCGCGTCTCCCGGCGGCCGTGGCCGGGAGACGCTCCTGCCGTCCGGCGAAGACCTCATCGACCTCGCCCAGGCCTGCCCGCCCGCCATCGCGGGCCTCGTCCCCGCGGTGGACGCGGCCCGGAAGTCCTTGGTGGAGCATCTCGGCGAGAACGGCTATCACGTGCGCGGTCTGCCGGTCCTGCGTGAACGGATCGCCCGCCGCTACACCGAACGCGGGCTGCCGACCAACGCCGATCAGGTGATGGTCACCAACGGCGCGCATCACGCGTTCGTGCAGGTCCTGCGGATGCTGGCCGGTCCAGGTGACCGGGTGCTGGTCGAGCAGCCGACGTATCCGAACGCCCTCGAAGCCATCGGCGCCGCGCACGCCATCCCGGTGCCGGTGCCGCTGGATCCGGCGGGCGGCTGGGACATCGTCGGGATCGAGGCCGCGCTGCGGCAGTCAGCGCCGAGGCTCGCGTACTTCGTCGCGGACTTCCAGAACCCGACCGGGCTGCGGCTGGACGTCGACGGCCGGGAGCGGCTCGCCGCCGCGCTGAACCGCGCACGGACACCGGCGATCATCGACGAGACACTGGTCGAGCTGGACCTCGAAGGCGATCCGGTGGACGGGCCGCCGCCGCTCGGCGCGTTCGCGGGCGATCTGGGCATCACGATCGGCTCGGCGTCGAAATCGCATTGGGCCGGGCTCCGGCTGGGCTGGATCCGCGCTTCGGAGGACGTCATCGGCAGGCTGATCGCGGCCCGTTTCGCCGTCGACCTGGGGTCTCCGGTCTTCGAGCAACTCGTCCTCGCCGAACTGCTCGACGACGGCGGGGCCGCGCTCGCGCACCGCCGCGAGGAGACGCTGGCCCTGCGTGACGCGCTGACCGGAGCACTGAACTGGTACTGCCCGGACTGGACGTTCACCGTGCCGCCGGGCGGGCTTTCGCTGTGGTGTCGTTTGCCGGAGCCGATGAGCACGCGCTTGGCCGTCGCGGCGGCGGGGCACGGGGTGCAGGTGGCGCCGGGCTCGCGATTCGGCGTCCACGGTGGGTTGGAGCGCTGGCTGCGGCTGCCGTACGCGTTGCCGGCCGACCGGCTTTTCGAGGCCGTGCGCCGGCTTGGCGCGGCCGCCGCTTCGGTGAGCGCGACCCCCGCCACGGCCGCCCCCGTAGCCGTCCAGATCACCTGACGCGCCCCCTGACCGCCCGCGTTTCGTCCTCTAAACGCGGTAGTTCGTACTGCCAACTACCGCATTCAGAGGACGAAACGCGAGGGGTACGGGGCGGGAAAACGGAAATAGCCGGTGCGCCGGTGGGGCGGCCGATGCTCCAGGGAGGGCATCGGCGCCGCACGACCAGCGCACCGGCTATCCGGCCCGCCCCCAGGCCGAAACCTGGGGACGGGCACCGCGGCGGTTACCCGGCACCGCCCCTCGACGTGCCGGGAACCGCCCGCGGATCAGGTGGTCTTCGAGCTTGGCCGGCTCCTGCTCGGCGCGGTGAGCAGAAGCCCCCGAAGTCCACCCGGTGCTGGTCCCGGCGCCGCAGGGGCAGCGCGGCGCCGGGGCCGGAATCCGAACCGGCCGGGCGCGGTCGGCCGTTCGGGAAGACGGGAAAACCTGAACGAGGGCAGGCTGAAACGCGACTGGGCCGAGGATTGTCAGAAGACGTCGAAAACCGAAGTTGATCTTGGTTTGGACGTGGTTCTCCCCGGCGACCCGGTCAGGTCAGTCGGGGGAGGTGGCGGGAAGCGCGGCTTCCCTGCCGGTGCGCTCGCCTTCGTGATCGCAGCCGGTGCCAAGGAGCTTCAGCTGCGTGGCGGGGATTCCGGCGTCGAGCACCGCGAGCGGCCCGCGGCCGCCGGCGGAGTTGTCATGCCCTGGCTGAGCGCTCGAGGTGGGCGCCAGCGGGGCCACCGGGGTGTTCGGCAGGCCACCGCCGCCGCCCGAGCCGCCGCCGTGCGGGGACGCGTGCGTGCCGGACTCGGCGGGAGCGGCCGGGGAAGCGGGCTGGACGTCGGACTTGACCCGGGTGGGCAGGACGACGCGGTGGTTCTGGCTCGCCGCCGCCGGAGCGGGTGTCTCGGCCGGGACGGCCGGACGCGGGGCCGGGGCGATCGGCGCTGTCGGTGCGAGCGGCGTGGCGGTCTTGGCCGGGACGGCGATGGTGACCGAGCCACTGGCCGAATCGCCGGAGCCGCCGCCGAAGACCGGGTCGAGCGCGTCGCCGACGCCCGGCAGGATCTCGGGGTTGTCCGATCCGCAGCACGGACTCGGCGTGATGATCGGCACGATGACGTGCTCGCCGATGCCGCCGACGACCCCGCCGACGGTTTCGACGACGCCGCCGACCGTGTTCGTGACGACGTCGAGCACTCCGCCGAGGAGGCCGCCCAGCAGACCGTTGCCGGACTGGGTCTTGGTGGTCTGCGTGGTCGTCTCGACGGGTTCCGGGGAAGCGGTCTTCTCGACGGGACTCGCGTTCGATACGGCCTGCTCCTCGACGGTGGCCTCAGGCTCCTCGCTCGAAGCGGGAGCGGGCTCTGCCGTCGCGGGCTCTTCCTCGGGGGACGCGGACTTCGTGGATTCCGTGGTCTCGGCGGGTTTCGTGGCCCCGGCCGAGCCGGAGTCCGAAGTGGACTCATTCGGAGTAGTCGTTTTCCCGGCGTCGGTTTCGTTCGACGGCTGGACCACGGAGCTCTCGGGCGTCGTGGCTGCCGGTTCTTCGGCCGAAGCCGGGGTGCTCAGGACGGCGCCGAGGACCCAGCCCGTGAGCGCGATTCCGCTCGCGAAAAGGATTCGCGCTCCGGCGTTCGACAGCGTTTTCGACGGGATGCGGCCGCGACGGTGCACGACTGCCGTACCGCTCATGGCAATCACCGCCGTCCGCGCCTGAAACCCACGTTTTCCGCGTGAGTTCGATCTTTCTTGGGGTCTCTTCCGGTCAGGTCGCAGTTCCCCCGGGGCTGCACCAGTTTTAGCACCGGAGGGGAGTGTTTCACCTCAGCCGCCGTTGATCCAGCCCGTTAGGCGGAACGACGCAACCGGCTCCGGTACCTGGAGTACCGAAGTTGATCACTCTCGGTGTGTGTCCGGCGGCCATCCGGGCACAGGTGGAACTACTCAAATGCTCGGTGACCTGATGTTTTCAAGCCTTGAGCCGGATCCCTGCTGCGGTGCGTGCCGTCGAAGTCGCGTTCGGTGATCGAGCGGGCGGACGTGCGCCGCCGGGAGGGGAGAGTCCGCGATGTGGGACGTGAACGCGGTGACGGCGGCGGTGCTCGGCGCGCTGAAGGCCTACCGGCTGAGCGAAGCCGACGCCAGGGACGTCTGTCAGGAAGCGTGGCTGGAACTGTTTCGCGCGCCGGGCTCACTGCGCGACGAAGCGAAGCTCCGTGCTTGGTTGACGACCACCGCGCGACGCCGCGCGCTGCGGATGATCACCAGGAACAGACGCGAAACGCCGCCTCCGCCGCCGGGTCCGGAGCCGACCCCGGAGGCCGAGGTCGTCCGCGCCGAACGCGACCGCGCGCTCTGGGCGGCGGTCGATCGGCTCCCGGACGTGCACCGCCGCCTGATGTGGTTGCTCGCGCACCGGCCGGAGCTGTCCTATGCCCAGCTCGCCGGGGAGCTGGGGATCAGCCCGGCCAGTGTCGGAAGGCTCCGAAGACGGTGTCTCGACAGGCTCCGGCGTGCTCTCGAAAAGGGCGGCTGGGCCTGACGGACATCAGACCAGTCACGCCAGTTTGCGCAATCGGGTGACGGCTTCATCGATGACCTCGTTACGTTTGCAGAACGCGAAACGCAGCAGGTGTTTCCACTCTTCCGGGTGATCGGTGAACACCTTTACGGGGACGGCGGCCACGCCCACCCGTTCGGGGAGCTCCCAGGCCAGTTCCGCGGCGTCTTCGAAACCGAGCGGCCGGACGTCGACGCAGATGAAGTACGTCCCGGCGGTCGGCCGGACGGCGAACCCGGCTTCCGCGAGGCCTGCCGCGAGCCGGTCCCGTTTGCTCTGCAAGCTCTTACGCAGGTCTTCGACCCACGGCAGTTCGTGGTCCAGCGCGTGGGCGACGGCCGGTTGCAACGGGCCGCCCGAGACGAAGGTGATGAACTGCTTCGCCGCCTTCACCGCCGCGACCAGTTCGGGAGTCGCGCAGACCCAGCCGATCTTCCAGCCGGTGCAGTTGAACGTCTTGCCGGCGCTGGAGATCGACACCGTCCGCTCGCGCATACCGGGCAAGGTGGCGAGCGGGAAGTGCTCGGCGTCGTCGAAGACCAGGTGCTCGTAGACCTCGTCGGTGATCGCGATCAGGTCGTGCGTCACGCAGAGCGCGGCGACCGCCTCCAGCTCGGCGCGGGTGAACACCGTGCCGGTCGGGTTGTGCGGCGAATTGATCAGGATCGCCCTGGTCCGGTCGGTCACCGCGGCGCGGAGGCCCTCGACGTCCAGCGCGAACCGGCCGTCACGTTCCACCAGGCCGACCACGCGCCGCTCCGCGCCGGCCATGGCGACCGCGGCCGCGTACGAGTCGTAGTACGGCTCGATGACGATGACCTCGTCGCCTGCCTGCGTCAGCGCGATCAGCGACGCCGCGATGGCCTCGGTCGCGCCCGCGGTGACGAGGATCTCGGTGTCCGGGTCGTACTCGACGCCGTACCGCAGGCGGTGCCCCGCGATCGCCGCGCGCAGCTCCGGCCGCCCCGGACCCGGCGGGTACTGGTTCGCGCCGCCGAACAGGGCGTTCTTGGCGGCGTCGAGCATCCCGGCGGGCCCGTCGGTGTCGGGAAAACCCTGGCCGAGGTTGACGGCGTCGTGGCGGACGGCCAGCGCCGTCATCTCGGCGAAGATGGTCGAGGTGAAGGGCTGGAGGCGGGAGACGAGGAGAGGTTCGCGCACGATCAGCCATCCTCACGGACAATGGCGGTGTGGAGCAACTGACGCCCGCCAAGGTGACCCCAGCCGATCCGCCCGGTGGTACCGCCGCCGAGGAGGAGAAGCGGCGCGGCCTGCGCAAGATGAAGATGGTCGCGCTGTCGTTCCTGCTCGGCGCCACGGTGATCTTCCTGCTGACCAGCTGGGCCGAAGCCGCGGGCTGGCCGGGCTGGGTCGGCTACGTCCGCGCCGCCGCCGAAGCCGGGATGGTCGGCGCGCTCGCCGACTGGTTCGCGGTGACCGCGCTGTTCCGGCATCCGCTGCGGATCAAGATCCCGCACACCGCGATCATCCCGAACAAGAAGGACGCGCTGGGCAGCAGCCTCGGTGACTTCGTCGGCTCGAACTTCCTGTCGGAGTCCGTGATCCGCGAGAAGCTGAGCCGCGTCGAGGTCTCGAAGCGCCTCGGCGGCTGGCTCTCGCAGCCGCAGAACGCCGAACGCGTGACATCCGAGCTGGCCACCGTCGTCCGGGCCGCGGTCAAGGTGCTCCGCGACGAAGACGTCCAGGCGATCATGGAACAGGCCGTGGTCAAGCGGATCGTGGACAAGCCGTGGGGTCCGCCGCTCGGCAAGATCCTCGCGGGCGTGTTCGCCGACGGGGCGCACCACAAACTCGTGGACCTGATGTGCGACCGCGCCTACGAATGGGTGCGGGACAACCACACGACGATGCTGCGCGTGGTCTCGGACCGGGCGCCGAGCTGGTCGCCGAAATTCGTCGACGAGATGCTCGCGGACAAGGTCTACGGCGAGGTGCTGTCGTTCGTCTGGGCGGTGAAGACCGACGTCAACCACCCCATGCGGCTGGCGCTGGACAAGTTCCTCGGCGAGTTCGCCCTCGACCTGCAGACCAACCCCGAGGTGATGGCGCGCGCCGAGCAGGTCAAGTCCCAGATGCTGGGGCACGACGAGGTGCAGAAGCTGATCGGCTCGGCGTGGGCGACGGCCAAGGAGATGCTGCTCAACGCCGCCGAGGACCCGTCGAGCGAGCTGCGCCGCCGGGTGCGCACCGGACTCGAGGCGCTGGGCGGGCGGCTGGTCTCCGACGACCACATCCGGTCCAAGGTGGACAACTGGGTGGAGGGGGCGGCGGCCTATCTGGTCACGCACTACTCCAAGGAGATCACCACGATCATCACCGACACCGTGGAACGCTGGGACGCCGAGGAGACCTCGCGCAAGATCGAACTCCAGGTCGGCCGGGATCTGCAGTTCATCCGGATCAACGGCACGGTGGTCGGCGCGCTCGCCGGGCTGGTCATCTACGCGGTCGCGCAGCTGCTCTTTTGAGCGGCGGCGCCTATACCACACTCCGGAGGCCTCACCGCGAGTTGTCCACAGGAAGTGGAGTCATCCCCAGGGTTATCCACAGCTTTTCACGTTTTTGGCCTAACGCTGTGCACAACCCCTGGGGGTAACTCGGGGGTGGATGACACCAGAAGTTGTGGTGAGGACGCGTGCCGGTCAGGTCGAGATGTCCGCCGTCCGCGCCCGCCACGCCCGCGCCTTCTCCCGGTTCCCGCACGACCGCATCGAGCACCACGTCCGTGACCGGTTGCGTGACTCGTCGTAGAACGCCCACAGGCAGTCGTCCGCCGGGCAGATCTTGAGCCGGATCCACTCCCCGAGCACGGTCAGCCGGATCGACGCCGCCATCACCGCCTCGCTGACCGATTCCGCGACCAGGAGCGGGCCTTCCGGGCCGAGGACGACCTCCGCCGGAGCGCGCAGGCCGAGCCGGGGCAGCCGCGGATCGCCGATCGCCGCCCGCAGCGCGTTCCGGGTTTCGCGGGCGGCCGCGGGGGTATCCGGGCGCAGCCGGTGATCGTGGGCCCAGCGTTGCCAGGTCTCCAGATCGTCCAAGAGGTCGGTGCCGCGTTCGACGTTCACCGTGTTCAAAAACTCGACCACCAGGGACGCGTCGGTGTTCACCTCGCCCAGTGTACGGCCGGGACCGGTTGTCATCGGCAGCGATAACCCTCATACTCGATTCACTGGTTACTCGATCATTCTGGAGGCTGAAGCATGGGTGCGGTACCGACCTTCGGCGCGGTGGCCCTCGACTGCCCGGACCCGGTCGCGCTGGCGGAGTTCTACCGCGAGCTGCTCGACTGGAAGGCCGCGGAAGTCGCCGAAGACGGCCATTGGGTGACGCTGCGGAACCCGGAAGGCGGCGCGCGGTTCTCGTTCCAGCGCGTCCTGGACTACCGCCCGCCCGCGTGGCCGTCCGCCGAGAACCCGCAGCAGGCGCACGTCGACCTCGACGTCACGGACCTCGAAGCGGGGCACGAGCGCGCGCTGGCCATCGGCGCGAAGCTGCTCGACGACTCCCCGGAGGACTTCCGCGTGTACGCGGATCCGGCCGGGCACCCGTTTTGTTTGTGTGCCTGCTGACCAGGGCCGCGAAAAATGCGTAATCTCTGATACGTGATTTGTCCGAAGTGTCAGAACGTCATGAAGACCGTCGACAAGAACGGTATCCACATCGACCAGTGCCAGGGATGTCGCGGCATCTTCCTGGACAGGGGTGAGCTGGAAGCCATCGCCGGCGCCGAGAACTCGTACTACGCGGGTGGGCACGCGCCGCCTCCGCCGTACCAGGGAGGTGGGCACGCGCCGGCTCCGCACTACGGACGGCCCGACTCCCCGCGTCCCCACCGCGGCGGTTACGCCGACTCGCCGAAGGGCTACCGGGGCGGTTACGCGGATTCGCCGAAGGGTTACCGCGGCGGCTACGCGGACTCTCCGCACGGGTACGGCCACAAGCGTCGTAAGGGCGGTTTCCTCGAGGGTCTCTTCGACTGACCGTGGTCCTCGATCTCAAGATCTGCCCGGCCTGCGGTGATCGCGCCGAACGGCCACGAGTCGAGAGCGGGCTGCTGGTGTGCGCGAAATGCGCGCATCGGTGGCCGTTCCGGCGGCTCCCGCTGTTCGCGCTGACCGGCCCGAGCGGGGCGGGGAAATCGACGGTCGGGCCCCGGCTGGCGGACCGGCTCGGCGAGCTGGCCCTCGTGGTCGAACAGGACGTGCTGTGGACGGGGGCGCTGCGCGACGACGTCCCCGGCCACCCCGCGTTCCGGTCGACCTGGCTGCGGATGGCGGCGATGCTGCACCAGAACGGGCGGCCGGTCGTGCTCTGCGGCACCGTCGCGCCGCCCGAGTTCGAGCGCTTGCCCGAACGTGTCTTCTTCTCCGACATCCACTACTTGGCGCTCGTCAGCGAGCCCGAAGCCTTGCGCAAGCGCTTGCTGGCGCGGCCCGCCTGGCGCGAGTGGGACGAGGAACGGGTCGAGGAGATGCTGGAGTTCAACGAGTGGCTGCAGCGGGAAGCGCCGTCGCTGGAGCCGCCGGTCGAGTTGTTCGACACCACCCACATCCCGGTGGAGCAGACGGTGGACCGGGTCGAAACGTGGGTGCGGGACCACCTGACGTGAGTGGCGCACTGCCTGTGTGAACTCGGCCGCCAGGCAGGTGCGGGTCCGGAATCCGGCCGGCACCTGCCTTTCATGGCCGCTGAGACCTATCGGTAGATCCAGGTCGCCCAGAAGGGACCGGCGCCGTCATCGCCCTCGAGGCACCGCCCGGGAGGATTGATGTACGTCCCCGCCAGATAGAGGCAGTCGTTGTGCCCCTGATCGGTGTACGGGAAAATCTTGACGATTCGCCAGGACGCCTGGACGGTGATCGGGGACTCCGAAGCCGCGGCCGGAACGCCGGAGCCGATGAGGCCGACCGCGGCGCCGGCCGCTATCAGCCCGGTGATGGCCATCTTTCGCAAACCCATGCTTTTCCCTCCAGTTGATCTTGCGAGGGCAGTTTCCCCCAGATCGACGGCGCTCGGCGTTTGTTTCGCGGAATTTGACTCCTTTTGCCGCAGGATCTGGAGTGACGTTGACGGCTCAGGGTGACAACGGCCAGGTGCGGCCGTCGGGTGAATCCAGCCAGATCACCTGGTCTTCGCCGTCGAGGCTGAGCCCGAACCGGTCCCGCCACGGCTCACCGAGTTCGAACCATTCCTCCTGCGCGCTTTCGACCAGTTCCCAGAGCCGTCGAGGACCGCCTTCGGCCACCTCGAACCCGTCGCCCCGTTGCCGATGCCGCACCCATGAGCCGTCCGGGTGGACCAGCGCGGTGTTCCGGCCGTCCCGCAAGGCCGTCACGCCGGGAAGCTGGAGCCCGGCGAAGAACTCGAAGCGGCTGCGGACTTCGGTGATGGCCCTCATCGGCAACCGGGTCGGCCGCCAGGCCGCTTCGCCGTCGGGCACCTTCGACGGTTTGAACCGATGCGCGCGCAGCGGCATGAAGCGGCCGTCGCGGGCGAGCACGCGTCCGTGTCCTGTCGCGCCTTCGCCCGCGACGATCCGGACGAGCCCGCCGCCGATGGGCCGGTTCAGCGTGGTGACGATCAGCCCGCCCGGCACCGTCTGTTCCAGCCAGGCAGGCGGAATCGACGACACCGAGCAGGTGCACAGGATCCGGTCGTAGAGCACGCCGGCCGGGTATCCCTCGGCGCCGTCGGCCGCGGCGCACGAAGGCGCGTACCCGGCCTCCGCGAGCCGTTTGCGCGCGGTGGCCACCAGCTCCGGGTCGATGTCCACTGTGTACACGAGTCCGGAGCCCAGGCGCTGGCACAGCAGGGCGGCGTTGTAGCCGGTGCCTGTGCCGATTTCCAGCACTCGATGCCCGTCGGCGACCCGGAGCTCCTCGAGCATGATCGCCATGATCGACGGCATGCTCGACGAACTCGTCGGCGTGCCCGGCTGCGCGCCGAGGTAGCGCGCCCGTTCCCAGAGGCCGGAATCGTCATCGAGCTGGATGACGAGCACGTCGGGCGAGTAGGCCCTGGCCAGCCAGCCGTCGTCGCCGCTCTGCATCGCGGCCCAGCCGTCCGCCACCGGGACGAAGAAGCGCGGCAGGAAGACGTGCCGGGGCACGGTGCGGAAAGCGGTCATCCAGTGCGCGTCGTGCAGTACGCCTTCGGCGAGCAGATGCTCGACGAGGCGCCGCCGTAGCCGCGTCGCACTCGACATCCCTCCACCGTAGCGGGGTGAGCGCCAACACACCCGATGGTTGCAAGCAGAGTGCTTGCAATAGCTAGCACTCGGGCGTAGCGTTGAAGACGTCGCGAGGAGGTGACCGATGTCAGACACCAACCGGGACCAGCCCGCATCGGGTGGACCGATGGAGAAGGTCGCGGACATCGCTTCCGACATCGGCGAGTACATCCGCCAGCAGCGCAGCAACGCGAAGATCTCCTTGCGGCAGCTGTCGAAACTCGCCGGCGTGTCCAATCCGTACCTGAGTCAGATCGAGCGCGGGGTCCGCAAACCCAGCGCGGAGATCCTGCAGCAGATCGCCAAAGGCCTGCGTATCTCGGCCGAGGCGCTCTACGTGCAAGCGGGAATCCTCGATCTGCCGATGGGCGGCCCGGTCGGCGACGCGATCCGCGCCGACACCGAGCTGACCGAACGGCAGAAGCAGGTCCTGCTCGACGTCTACGAATCGTTCCGCCGCGAGAACGCCGTCGCGAAGCCAGAACAGGCGGCGCAGGCGAAAAGCACAGCCACAGTCAAGATCGAAAACGAAGCCGTCGAATCCAAGGAGTCAGCATGACCACGGCCACGAAGAACAAGACCGAGCGCAAGCACAGCGCCCTCGACCAGGTCCGCACCCCGCTGCTCGCCGCCCTCGGCGCCGGGAACCTGGCGGGCCAGGCCGTCGTCGACGCCGTGTCGAAGGCCAAGGAGCGCGTCGTCGAGGGCAGCGAGACCGCCCGCAAGAACATCGAAGAGCTCCCGCACGACGTCGAGGGTCTCCGCGAGAAGCTGGACCCGGCCGAGCTGCGCAAGGTCATCGACGAGTACACCGAGGCCGCGCTGAAGCTGTACAACAAGCTGGCCGAGTCCGGTGAGCAGGCGTGGGACAAGATCGCCACGCAGCCGCAGGTCAAGAAGGCCATCGAGCAGCTCGAGGACGCGCTGAGCACCGCGCAGGACCGCGTCGAGGAAGCCACCACCGACGCCCGTGAGCGCATCGACACCGTGCTCGGCAAGGTCACCAAGGGCACCCGCTCGGTCGGTGAGAAGACCGCCCGCAAGGTGACCGAGGTCGCCGGCGAGATCGCCGACGAGGTCGAGGAGATCGGCGACGACCTCGCGCACGAGACCCGCTCGGCTTCGCGCAAGGTCGCCAACAAGACCGCGCCGAAGACCACCACCCCGGCGCGCCGCACCACCACCAGCACCACCAGCCCGGCCGCCAAGAAGCCGGCCACCGCGCCGAAGACGACCGAGAAGTAAGGTCCGCGTGAATCCCAGGGCCCCTGGTACCGGCTTCGGTACCAGGGGCCCGGGCCATTCGCCCGGTTTGACGTAAGCTGACTTCGTGTTCGTTGCCACCTGGATCCTCATCGCCATTCACTGGGGCGGCGCACTGACGGGGCTGTTCGCTTTCGTGCATGCGCTGCTGCAGCGCGCGGACGCGTATTCGGCCGCCGACCGCAAGACCAAACCCATCTGGATGCTCATCACCGGCGGGGCGACCGCGGTGCTGACCATCTTCGAGTTCTACGGCGGCGGCATGATCCTGTGGCTGCCCGCACTCGTCGCGGTCCTGGTCTACCTCGTGGACGTCCGGCCCAAGCTCATCGAGGTCCAGCGCGGCGGCCGCAACTGGTGACTATCGTGGCGGTGTGACTGACTGGACCATCGCCGGAAGCCTCACCGTCGTCCCCGCCCCTTCGCGCCCGGACCTGCTGGCCGAGCCCGTCGCCAAGGCGCTCGCCGCCCTTGCCGATCCGGACGCCGTCGGCGTCACCGAGATCGATGCCGAACTGGCCGACACCGCCGCCTTCTGCGAGGCCTACGGCTCACCGCTTTCCGCGTCCGCGAACTGTGTCGTCATCGCCGGCAAACGCGCCGGTGAAGTCCGGTTCGCCGCCGCGATGATCCTCGCCACCACCCGCGCCGACGTGAACGGCGTGATCAAGCGCCGCCTCGACGTGCGCAAGGCGTCCTTCGCCCCGATGGACGAAGCCGTCTCGATCACCGGCATGGAGTACGGCGGCATCACGCCGGTCGGGCTGCCAGAGGGCTGGCCGATCCTGATCGACCAGCGTGTCGCGGACGAGCCCGAGCTGGTCATCGGAAGCGGTATCCGCGGCAGCAAGCTGCTGATCTCGGGTGCGGCGCTCGCGTCCCTGCCCGGCGCCGAAGTGATCGACGGTCTCGCTCGTCCCATCGAGTGAGGCTGTCCACAAAGGACTTCACACTGAGCTCGGCGTTCGAAGCCGAGTTCCTCGAGGTCGATCCCGCGTTGCTCACCAGGCTCGGTGAGAACCGCGCACGCGTTCTCGCCGCGCTGTCCGACCGTCCGGTCTACGGCGTGAACACGGGCATGGGGCGGCTTGCCGGAATTTCCGTGGACGGCTCGGCCGGACACCAGCGGAACCTGCTGATCGGCCGGGCCGTCGGCGGACCGCCGTGGCTCTCGGCCGAAGAAGTGCGCTGGCTACTGCTGGTGCGCCTGCGGGATCTGCTCGCGCCGGAGGCGGGTGCGAGCCCGGAACTGGTGACGTTCCTCGTCGACCGGCTGAACGAGGGGTTCACGCCCGCGGTGCCGAAGACGGGACTGGGCAGCGCGGGCGAGATCATCCCGCTGGCGCATGCCTTCCAGACGTTTCTCGGCGTCGGAACCGTGCTGGTGGACGGCGTCGAGACACCCGCGTCGGAGGTGCTGGCGAAGCCGTATGAGCTGGGCCTCAAAGAAGGGGCGACGCTCATCCAGGGCTCGCCGCTGGCCGAGACACTCGCGGCTTTCGCGCTGCCCGAGGTCCATCAGGTGGTGGATTTCCAGACGCTGGCCGCCGCTATCGCGATCGACGTTCTCGGTGCGCCGCAAGCGGTTTATCGCCCTTCGCTCGCGGGAGACGACTGCGTGCTGGAGTCGGTGCTGTATGAGATCACCGGCTTGCTCGACAGTGCCGAGACGCGCTCAGGCGTCGTGCAGGCGCCGGTCTCCGTACGCGTCGCGCCGCGGGCGATCGCCCATCTGACGCGGGTCAACGGTGAGCTGCGCGAGGCCATGCGGCGTTCGATGCCGACCGACTCGCCTGCCTTCCTCGACGGCGAATTCGTGTCCACGACGGGTTTTCACGCCGTCGAACTCGGCCTGCGGATGGACGCGGTGACGGCGGCGCTGGTGCATCTCGGCGAGGTGAGCGTCCAGCGGACGCACCGGTTGCTGGACGAGCGGTTCAGCGGGTTGCCCGCGCAGCTGGCGGTGGATCCGGGGCCGCAGGCGGGGCTGGTGCCGTTGCACAAACGCGCGGTGGGGGAACTGCACGCGCTGCGAAGGCTGGCCACCCCGGCGACGGTGGGTTCCGTCGACACTTCCGCCGGGCAGGAGGACGTGCAGGCGTTCGCCTGGGCGGCCGGGAATCAGCTCCGGGAGGCGTGTGCGCGGATGTTCGCCATCACGGCCTGCGAGCTGATCACGGGTTCGCAGGCGCGATTCCTGGCAGCCGGACAAGGTGCTTCCGGACTTCGGACCGCTTACGAGTGGCTCGGGTCGCTGGTTCCGCCGGTCGTGGTGGATCGGTCGCTGGGGCCCGAGGTGACCGCGTTGATCGCCGTCCTGCGGGACTCGTACTTCGACGACCTGACGACGTTGACCTGAGCTCGTCCGACGGTAGCGAAAGCCTCCTTCACTACCCTCAGAGTAGGCAAGGAGGCCTTCACTACCAAGAGAACGCGTACACAGGAGCGACACCGGCCCCACGCCGCGACACGTTTGACTTACCCCTCACTAACCGCGGACTTCCGCGCGGGATCGGACGGCCAGTCCCCGCGGAGTCACCAAGCGAGTGATGAGCGCGAAGGCGGCCTCGCACACCAAAGCCAGTACGACGACGGCGATCCCGCCTGCCAGGATCTCGCCGTGGCCGGGATCCCCGAGCGCGAAACCGTCCACAATGTACCGGCCGAGCCCGCCGCCGTCGTTGACGATCGCGCCGATCGCGACGGTGGCGACCAGTTGCAGGAACGCGACGCGAGCACCCGCGAGAATGACCGGAGACGCGAGCGGCAACTCCAGGCGCAGCATGATCTGCCACTCGCGGTAACCCGTTCCGCGTGCGGCGTCGATGGTTTCCTGCTCCAGCTGGATGACGCCCGCGTACGTGTTCGTGAACAACGGCGGCAGCGCCAAAGCCACCAGCGCGAGCATCAGCGGCCAGAACGTCGTGTCGACTTCGAGCCGGGAAGCCAGGAACCAGAACAGGATCACCAGCCCGAAACTGGGGATCGCGCGGCCGATGTTCACCGCGCTCGTCGCGAGGAACTGCGCGCGCCGGTAGTGCGCCAGCCACAACGCGGGCGGGATGGTCAGCACGGCCGAGATCACCAAGGCCAGCAAGGAGAACTGGAGATGTTCGACCGTCCGGTACGGCACGCCTGCCGGGTCGGTCCAGCTCCAGCGGCCCGGTTCGCCGAACCACTCGATGGTCTGGTCGATGATGCTCATCGCGACGCCGCCTTCCGCGACCACGGCGCGAGGGCGCGCCCGCCGAGCCACAGCAGCAGATCCACCACGACGGCGAGCACCACGGAAAGCCCGACACCGACGATGATCGACGTCGGATTCGGGGTGGCCGTCTGGATTCCGTTGCGGATGAAGTAACCCAAGCCGCCCTTGCCGAGCATGGAAGTCACCGTCACGAGCCCGATCGTGGTCACCGCCGCTACCCGCAGCCCCGCCATCACCACCGGCAGCGCGAGCGGGAGTTCGACCTGCCACAGCAAGCGCGAGCGCGTGAAACCCATGCCTATCGCGGCTTCGCGGACTTCCTTGGGTACCTGTTCGACGCCGGTGACGATGTTGCGGATCAGGATCAGCAACGTGTAGGTCGCCAAGGGGATCACCGCGGTGGTGAAGGACGTCAGGCCGGTGAACGGCACCAGTACGGCGAAGGCGCCGAGACTCGGTATGACGTACAGCGAACCCGCCGTGCTCAGCGCGACGACGTAGAACCATCGGCGACGCAGCGAAACCACGGAGATACCGACCGACACCACCAGTCCGATGGCCAGCGCCGCCGCGGTCAGCGTGATGTGCTCACCGAGCCGATCGAGGATCTCGTCGAAATGACGGTCCACCCAGCGCCATTCGAACAGCGGCCGCCCGCTTTGGGCAGGCACGGGGAACACGGAGGACGCTCGCACCGGCCGACCCTACCCCGTTCGGAGGGCTCGATTCCGTCTGTCGGGAGCGAAAAGGGCGGAACTCTCAAAATGTGGATTCTGTCGGTACCCGGAGATACTGTCCATTCCTCTGATCGAGTCATAGGAGTGTGCACGTGCGCTGGACACGGAATGTTCGAGTGGGCGCGGTGCTCGCCGCCGCCGTCCTCGGGATGACCGCCTGCGGGGGTGGCGACGACGCAGCGGCTCCGGCCGCGCAGAGCAAGGGCGGGGCACCGATCGTCGTCGCCTCCTTCAACTTCACCGATAGCCTGATCCTCGCCGAGCTGTATGCGAACGCGCTGGAGGCCAAGGGCTATCCGATCACCCGCAAGCTGAACCTCGGTTCGCGCGAGCTGATCTACCCGGCGCTGAAGTCCGGGGAACTGCAGTTCATCCCGGAGTACCAGGGAGCCGCCATCACCACCGGCTTCGGCAAGGAAGCCGCGAAGGACGCGGCGGGCGAGCACGAGCAGCTCAAGAAGCTGTTCGAGCCCGAAGGGATCGGCCTGCTGGACTACTCGCCGGCGGAGGACAAGAACACCTACATCGTGAAGGCCGATCTCGCCAAGGAGAAGGGGCTCGCGAAGATCAGCGATCTGTCCAAGGTCGACAACGTCATCGTCGCGGGCGGCCCGGAGTGCGAGAAGCGGCTTCCCTGCTTCAAGGGCTTCACGGACGTGTACAAGCTGAAGGCCACGTTCCAGACCGTGCAGGAAGCGGGCCCGCGCGTCGAGCAGCTGCGATCCGGCAAGGTCACCGTCATCCCGGTCGACTCGGTGAGCCCGCTCGTCGGTGACCCGCAGTTCGTGGCGCTGGAGGACGACCTCGCCATCGTCCCGACCGAGAACGTCGTGCCGGCGGTGAACAAGAAGGTGCTCGACGAGCGCGGCGCCGACTTCGCGGCCGCCGTCAACGCCGTCAGCAAGGCCCTCGACACCGCGCAGCTGCGTGAGCTGAACAAGCGCGTCGACTCGGACGGCGAGAAGCCGGGCGACGTCGCGAAGGACTGGCTGAAGGAGAAGTCCCTCATCTAGTCCTCTCGCGCGCGCCATGAAAGGTCCTTTCCTTGCGAAATTTCGCAAGGAAAGGACCTTTCATGGCGTCCGGGGCAGGGGGCGCCCGCTCCGGTCGCACTCAGCGGTGGAATCGTGGACGCTGTCTTGCACACGGGTGAAAGGGAGTGGGATGGGAAAGGTCACGGCCATCGCGGAGCGCACCATCGAGGCGCCGGTCGACAAGGTCAGGGCGCTCGTCGCGGACTACGCCGAAACCCGCCCGAAGCTGCTGACGGAGCACTACCGCGACTACGAGGTCATCGAAGGCGGCGTCGGCGCGGGCACGAAGGCGCGCTGGAAGCTGCAGGCGACCTCGAAGCGCGTACGGGACGTCGCCGCGACGGTGACCGAGCCGTCCGAAGGCACCCTCGTGGAAACCGACGCGAACTCCAGCATGGTCACCACCTGGACCGTCCGCGAGGTGCCAGAGGGCAGCCTCGTCCACATCGAGACGACTTGGGACGGTGCGGGCGGCATCGGCGGCTTCTTCGAGAGGACCTTCGCGCCCGGTGGGCTCAAGCGGATCTACGAGGGAGTTCTCGGCAAGCTCGCCGAGGTCGTGTAGCGCTCGCCACAATCGGAATGGTCGCCCCGGTTAGCTCGTTGTACCGGTAGTGAATACGGGGCGATCGCCCCGCTTGTGTTTCGCAACAGACTTGGAGTCACCCCCGTGAACGCAACCGAGATCCGGCTCGCCTCCCGTCCGCACGGTGTCCCGACGCTCGAGAACTTCGAGATCGCGGACGTCGAGATCCCGACCCCCGGCGAGGGGCAGCTCTTGGTCCGCAACCAGGTGCTGAGCGTGGACCCGTACATGCGTGGCCGGATGAGCAGCGCGAAGTCCTACGCCGCGCCGTACGAGGTCGGCAAGGTCATGGAGGGTGGCGCCGTCGGTGAGGTCGTCGAGTCGACCGTCGACGACTTCAAGCCGGGCGACATCGTGCTGCACGGGCTCGGCTGGCGTTCGCACGCCGTCGTCGCCGCCAAGCACGCGGTGAAGGTCGACCCCGATGCCGCGCCGATCTCGGCGTACCTCGGTGTCCTCGGCATGACCGGGCTCACCGCGTACGCCGGGCTGCTGGAGGTCGCGGAGTTCAAGGAAGGCGACACCGTCTTCGTATCCGGCGCTGCGGGCGCTGTCGGGTCCGTCGTCGGCCAGCTGGCGAAGCTGAAGGGCGCGAAGCGGGTCATCGGCAGCGCTGGCTCGGACGACAAGGTCAAGTGGCTGACCGACGAGCTGGGCTTCGACGCGGCGTTCAACTACAAGGACGCCCCCGTCATCGAGCAGCTGCGCGCGGCGGCGCCCGAGGGGATCGACGTGTACTTCGACAATGTCGGTGGCGACCACCTCGAAGCGGCAATCGACTCGATCAACCTGCACGGCCGGATGGCGATCTGCGGGATGATCTCGGTCTACAACAACACCGAACCCGCCGCGGCGCCGCGGAACCTTTCGCAGATCATCGCGAAACGGTTCACCATGCGCGGCATGCTGGTCGGTGACCACTACGCGCTGCAGCCGCAGTTCGTCAAGGAGGTCGCGCCGCTGGTCGCCTCCGGCGAACTCAAGTACTCCGAGACCATTGTGGACGGTATCCGCAACGCGCCGCAGGCCTTCCTGGACCTGTTGGGCGGGGCGAACACCGGCAAGATGCTGGTCCGCGTCTGACCCACGTCCCAGTGCAATGAAGGGGCCTTTCATCGCAAAATTTGCGATGAAAGGCCCCTTCATTGCACGCGGGGGGCTCAGTACTGCGTCGTGAGCGCCCCGTGCGTCAGCGTCGCGTCCAGTTCCTCGGCCGTCACGTCCAGCTTCATCTGGTCGCGGAAGATCTGACCGGCGGTCGGCAGGCTGGACCGCTCCGGCCACGTCTCCGGTTTCCACAGCGAAGACCGCAGGAACGCCTTGGCGCAGTGCACGTACAGCTCTTCGACCTCGACCAGGATCGCCAGCTTCGGCCGCTTGCCCTTGACCACGAGGTCGTCGAAGAACGGCGCGTCCGCGACCAGTTTCGCGCGGCCGTTGATCCGCAGCGTCTCGTTCATCCCCGGCACCACGAACAGCAGTCCGGCGTACGGGTTCTCGATGATGTTGGTCTGGCTGTCGAGCAGTTTGTTGCCGGGCCGGTCGGCCAGCACGAGCGTCCGGTCGTCGAGCACCTTCACGGAACCGGCCGGGTCGCCGCGCGGGGAGACGTCACAGGTCCCCTCGGACGATGCCGTCGCCAGCAGGTAGAACGGCGAGTGTTCGATGAGCGTGCGCGCGTGCGGGTCGATGAAGGGGATGATCTTCCCCTTGGTCCGCTCGGCCGGGTGGCCGAGATGCTCGCGCAGCGCTTCGTGCGTCTCGATCACCTGGATCTCTGGAGTCCCCATGGACCTAGTCAACCATTAGAAGACGACAGTCCGGTTCCCGTGCACCAGGACGCGGCCTTCCAGATGCCACCGCAGTCCCCGCGCCAGCGTCACCTTTTCGATGTCGCGGCCCTTGCGGACCAGGTCCTCGACCGAGTCGCCGTGGTCGACGCGGATGACGTCCTGGTCCACGATCGGGCCCGCGTCGAGGTCGGCGGTGACGTAGTGGCAGGTCGCGCCGATCAGCTTCACCCCGCGTGCGTGCGCCTGGTGGTACGGCCGCGCGCCGACGAACGACGGCAGGAAGCTGTGGTGGATGTTGAGCGCCCGCCCGGCCCAGGCTTCGCACAGTTCCGGGGGCAGGACCTGCATGAACCGGGCGAGGACGACGGCGTGCGGGTCGTGTTCGTCGACCAGTTTCCGCACCTCCGCGAAGGCCGGCGCCTTGGCTTCCGCGTCGCCGGCGGGGAACGGGACGTGGTGGAACGGGATGCCGTGGGCGCGGGTGATGTCGCCGAGCGACTCGTGGTTGCCGATGACCGCGGCGACGTCGACGTCCAGTTCGCCGGACGCGACGCGGCCGAGGAGGTCGTAGAGGCAGTGCCCGGCCTTGGAGACGAGGATCACGGCGCGGCGGCGCTCGCCGGTGTCGGTGACCTGCCAGCTCGACTCGGCTGAAAGCGACTCCGCGACGTCGGCGAAGCGCGAGCGCAGTTCCGCGGCGTCGAAGGGGAGCGAATCGGCGCGGACGACCTGGCGGGTGAAGAACCAGCCGGTGTCCGGGTCGGTGTGGTACGCGGCTTCGACGATCCAGCCGCCGTGCTCGGCGAGGAAACCCGAGATCCGGGCGATGATGCCGGTGCGGTCGGGGCAGCCGAAGGAGATCACGTAGCGGCGTTCAGGGTTTGACACGCACACCATTGTCGCTGGTCCCGGCCGCGGCGCGGCGCCGGGTCAAGATGCGGACGCGGACCCGGCGGCCGATCTCGATCGCCCCGACCAGCAGCAGGCCGAGTGCGAAGGACAGCAGAAGGCCCTTCTCCGGTTCGTCCGCGAAGGCCGCTCCGCCGACGAGGCCGATCAGGACGCTGTACACCGCCCAGACGCTCGCGCCGAGGGCGTCGAGCGGGACGAATTTGCGCGGCGGGTAGCCGAGGCTGCCGTTGGCGAGTCCACTCGCGACACGGCCGCCTGGCAGGTAGCGGGCGGCGAGGATCAGCAGGACGGCGTTGCGCCGCACCTGGATCTTCGCCCATTCGTAGCGCCGGATCCCGTCCGGACCGCGCTGCAGTCGGGCGAGTGCCCGGGGGCCCGCCGCGGCGCCGACGGTGTAGCCGAGGCAGTCGCCCAGCCAGGCCCCGAGCGCGGCGACCACGGCGAGCAGCACCAGTCGCGGCAGCTCCGGCCCGATCAGGACGGCGACCGTGATGACGGTCGTCTCACTCGGCATGAACGGCAGGAGCGCGTCCAACCCGGACACGAGGAACACGATCACCCACAGCCAGGGTGATCCCAGCGAGCCCCGAAGCAGTTCGGTGACGTACTCCAGCAGTTCCACGGTTCCATGGTGATCACCGCAGGTCGCGGCGGGATGACGGAGCGGGGTTATACCGGTGAATTCCCGCGAAGGTCCTGGTCGGGCGCGACCGAAGCCCACGGCACGGTGAGTTCGCCCAGCCGCCAGCGCGACGGGCGGCTCAGCACCGGCCAGCCGCGCGCGGTGAGCAGGTGCACGGTATGCGCCCAGCGGGCACGGACACCGAAGTTCTGATGCGGCGCGGCCGTCGCCCAGCAAATGTCCAGAGTGGACAGTAGTTCGTGGATGCGTTCACCGGGAACATTGCGGTGAATGAGGATCTTGGGTAGTCGTTCGGCCACTGTGGACGGACGTTCCAGGCTGGCGAGATGCACCGAAAGGGTCAGCGCGCGGGGACCGTCGTGCCCGACGGCGACCCAGGTACTCAGCCGCCCGATCTCGTCGCAGGTGCCTTCGACGAGCAGTCCGTCCGGCGCCATCGCGTCCAGCATCAGCGACCAGGCCCCGGCGACCTCGGCTTCGTCGTACTGCCGAAGCACGTTGAACGCGCGCACCAGCACCGGCCGGGTCCCGGCGAGTTCGAAGCCGCCGCGCCGGAAGTCCAGCCACGGCCGGTCGACACACGCCTGCGCCACGGCCACTCGTTCGGCGTCCAGTTCCAAACCCAGCACCCGGACGTCGCGGCGCACGGAGCGCAGCCAGCGCGCCATCTCCACCGTGGTCACCGGGGAGGCGCCGTAGCCGAGGTCCACCACCAGCGGTTCGTCCGCGCGGCGCAGCAGCCGGGTCACGCCGGCGTCGCTCGCGAGCCACCGGTCCACGCGGCGGAGCCGGTTGGGGTTGGTCGTCCCGCGTGTCGGTGCCCCGACCGGTTTCAGCGCTCGGCCAGCCACTTCGCGACGAATTCGGCCTCGCGCTCCAGCAGTTTGACGACCTGTTCGGCGATCACGCCCTCCAGCTTCCCGCCGACGAACGGGATCCGCACCTTGACCTCGCCGCTGTTGGCCAGCGTCGTCTGCCCGCCTTGGCCGGTCAGCGACGTCTTCGCGGTGATCTCGCCCGGCACACCGTGTACGGACGCCGTCGCGACGCCCGTGTACCCGTCGCCGTCGGCGCGCCAGGTCTGCTCGCGCTCGACGACGAGGTCGCCGCGGTGCAGGGTCCGGACGGCGGACGGGAGCTTGTCCGAGCTGATGCCCTGACGCAGCTTGTAGCGCACGCCGTCCCCGGTCGTGACGTACTCCAGCAGTTCCGCGTCGTCCCCGCCGATCTGCTCCAGCCTGGCCCGCAGCGCCGCCTCGCTCGACACCGCGTCCCACACGCTCGGGACGTCGGCGGAGAAGGCTGTGCGGTGCTCGATACGGGAGGCCATGGCGCCAGACAGTACCGTTCACGGGCGTGAGCACTGCTGAAACTCCCACCCAGCACGCCGCCCTCGCCGACCACACCACGCTGCGGCTCGGCGGCCCGGCGCGGCGCTACGCCGAGGCGACGACGGCACAAGCCCTGGTCGACGCGGTCCGCGAGGCCGACGACGCGGGTGAGCCGGTCCTGCTGCTCGGCGGCGGTTCGAACCTGGTCGTCGCCGACGAGGGCTTCGAGGGCGCGCTCCTGAAGGTCGGTAACACCGGCTGGACACGTGACGGAGCTCTCATCGAGGTCGCGGCCGGGCAGAACTGGGACGGTTTCGTCGAGGGCCTCGTCGCGGAAGGCGTCGGCGGACTCGAATGTCTCTCCGGGATCCCCGGCTCGGTCGGCGCGACGCCGATCCAGAACGTCGGCGCGTACGGCTGCGAGGTGGCCGAGTCGCTGGTCTCGGTCGACCTCTACGACCGCGCCGCGCGCGAGATCCGCACGCTGACCGCCGAAGAGCTCGGATTCGGCTACCGCACTTCGATCCTGAAGGGGACCGACGCGGGCGTCGTGCTCACGGTGCGCTTCAACGTCACCGAAGACGGCCTCTCGGCCCCGATCCGCTACGCCGAACTCGCTCGCACACTCGGCGTCGAGATCGGTGATCGCGTCCCCACTGCCGAAGCGCGCGAAGCGGTCCTCGAACTACGTCGCGGCAAGGGCATGGTCCTCGACGCGGACGACCACGACACCTGGAGCGCGGGCTCGTTCTTCACCAACCCGATCATCGGGGAGGCACAGGTCGCGAAGGTGCTGGCGGGGATCGTCGACGTCGTCGGCGAGGACGTGCGCGTGCCGCGATACCCGGCGCCCGGCGGCACGAAGCTGTCCGCGGCGTGGCTGATCGAACGGGCGGGGTTCGCGAAGGGACACGAAGGGCCGGGAGGACGCGTCTCGCTGTCGACGAAGCACACCCTCGCGCTCACGAACCGGGGGAAGGCGTCGACCGCCGACCTCCTTGCCCTGGCCCGCGAAGTACGCGACGGCGTCGAAGCTCGCTTCGGTGTTTCGCTGCACCCCGAGCCCCTGCTCATCAACTGCTCGCTCTAGTCCCTGTCGCATTTCGTCCTCTAAATGCGGTACTTGCACGCGCAAAGACCGCGTTTAGAGGACGAAATGCGGGTACTCGGAACAACCCGGTGACCTTCCCGCGCGTCTAGACCATGAGGGGCGAGGGTGAGTTCCGTCGCCGCGGGTAACGTCGGAGAGGTCTCCAGCGCTGAGCGGGTAGGTGCTCGCGTGGGGGTCAATGGGAGGTTCACGGTGATCGAACGGCGCACGGTGTTCAAGGCCGCGCTCGCCGCGGGTGCGGCCATGCTGGCCGCTGCCTGCTCCAGCGAAGAAGGCGGCAACGCCAAACCGCAGGGCAGTGGTGGCGAAGGAGAGACGTCCGCGCCGCCCGTCGCGAAGATCACCGCCGAACCCGCCGTCGACGCCAAGGACGCTTCCGTGGTGACCCCGGTCGTGGTGAAGGTCGCCGACGGCAAGCTCACCGAGGTCAAGGTCACCGGCGATGCCGGAAAGGACGTCAAGGGCGAGCTTTCCCCCGACGGCCTCACCTGGACGGCCTCCGAGGTCCTCGGCTACGGCAAGACGTACACCTACGCCGCCAAGGCCACCGGCAGCGACAACAAGACCGCCGAGCTCAAGGGCACGTTCACCACGGTCAAGCCTGCCAAGGAGGTGCGCGCCACGCTGAACCCGACCGACAACGCCGAGGTCGGCGTCGCGATGCCGATCAGCGTGAAGTTCGCGTCCGCGGTCAAGGACAAGGCGGCCGCCGAGAAGGCGCTCAAGGTGAAGACCGACAAGGACGTCGAGGGCTCCTGGGGCTGGCTGTCGGATACGCAGGTCGACTGGCGGCCCAAGGAGTACTGGCCAGCCAACATCACGGTCAGCGTCGAGGCCAAGCTCTACGGCGTCGCGCTCGGCGGCGGCGCGTACGGCAAGGCCGACGTCACGACCAAGTTCAAGATCGGCCGCAACCAGGTGGTCAAGATCAACACCCCGGACCACGTCATGAAGGTCTACCGCGGTGGGGCGGAGTCGGCGAGCTACCCCTGCTCGAACGGGCTCGATGGCGACGTCCAGCGCAACACCCCCAACGGCACGTTCATCGTGATGACGAAGGAGCCGACGGCGCGGTTCGACAACGCGCGCTACGGCTACACCAACGTCAACAAGAAGTGGTCCTGCCGGATCTCGAACAACGGCGAGTACATCCACGAGAACCAGGACAACGCGGCCAACATCGGCAAGGCCAACACCTCGCACGGCTGCGTGAACCTGCTCGAAGCGGACGCGAAGAAGTACTTCGACTCGGCGATGATCGGCGACCCGGTCGAGATCACCGGCTCGAAGCTGGGCAGCCCGACCAAGTCGGACGTCAAGAACTGGTTCTACGACTGGAAGTCCTGGAAGGCCCTCTCGGCCGTCAAGTAGCCGTCGGGCTCGTGAGTGAAGTACATGAAGGCCCCCTTTCGTCGCGCTAGGCGCAAGGAAGGGGGCCTTCCTTCATGGCACGGCCGCTACCGAACTCGCCCCGGTAGGTACCTAAAACGCTTTTGGCTCTGACCGCCATTGCCACTCACGACCTCCCCGGCGGAAGCCCATAAAGTGCTGGCATGAAAACCGAAGTGGTCGGCTACGGCGGGACGCGGATCGGCCTGTGGGTCGAGGGTGCCGAGAACACCCGTCCGATCGTGTTCGTGCACGGCTGGGCCCAGTCCGCCAAGGCCTGGGCGCCCCAGCTCGCCGATCCCGCGTTGTCCGAGCGGTTTCGCCTGGTCGCGATGGATCTGCGCGGGCACGGGGACTCCGAAGCCCCCTCGGCCGGCTACGACGACCCGCGGGTTTGGGCCGAAGACCTCGCCTCCGTACTCGACTTCGCCGGCGAAGACGCGATCGTCGTCGGCTGGTCCTACGGCGGCTTGGTGATCACGGACTACCTCCGCGTGCACGGTTCCGCACGGCTCAGCGGGGTCGTGCTTGTGGGCGCGATCACAGAAATCGGCAAGAATCGTCCGGGCGGGAAGGTCGGCCCCGCCATGCGCGAAGCCATTCCGGCGGTGCTGTCGGACGATCCGGCGGTCGCGATTCCCGCGTTGGTGCAGTTCAGTCAGCGGATGACCGCATCGCCGGTGTCGGGAACGCTGACCCAGTCCCTGCTCGGCACCAGTCTCGCGACGCCGCCCTCGGTGCGTTCCGCGCTGTTCCGGCGCGACGTCGGCAGCGAGGACGTTCTTCGCGATCTGGACAAACCGACACTGATCGTCCATGGTCTCGCGGACGCTGTGATCGATCCGACGTCCGCGGAGTACGCGGCCGGGAAGATTCAGGGTGCCGTCATGCGTTGGTTACCTGAGGTGGGGCATCTGCCGTTCGCCGAAGCGGCGGAGGAGTTCGGTGGCCTGCTGCGCGGGTTCGCCGATCAGTAGGACTTCAGGAGTGTTGACCAGGTGACGTTCCCTCTGCACGGGTTCGATGCCGCGCCAAGGCGCGTCGCGGTGCTGTCGTTGCACACCTCTCCGCTGGAACAGCCGGGTACCGGTGACGCCGGCGGGATGAACGTCTACGTGAGCCAGACGGCCACCGAGATGGCCCGCCGCGGCGTCGAGGTCGAGGTGTTCACGCGGGCCACGTCCTCGGACCAGCCACCGGTGGCCGAACTGGCGCCCGGCGTACTGGTGCGGCACATCCCGGCCGGCCCGTTCGAGCCGCTGGGCCGCGACGAGCTGACGGCGCAGCTGTGCGCCTTCACCGCCGGGGTGTTGCGGGCCGAAGCGTTCCACGAGCCCGGCTACTACGACCTCATCCATTCGCATTACTGGCTCTCCGGCCAGGCGGGCTGGCTCGCCCGCGACCGCTGGGGCGTGCCGCTGGTGCACACCGCGCACACCCTGGCCAAGGTCAAGAACGCCGCGCTGGCCGAAGGCGATACCCCCGAACCGCGCACCCGCGTGATCGGCGAGGAGCAGGTCGTCGCCGAGGCGGACTGCCTGGTCGCGAACACCCGCGTCGAGGCCCGCGAGCTGATCGAGCTGTACGACGCCGACCCGCACGCAGTGCACGCCATTCCGCCGGGGGTCGACCTCGACCGTTTCACGCCGGGTTCCCAGTCTGCCGCGCGCCGGGCACTGGGGTTGCCGCAGGACGCGATCGTGCTGGCCTTCGCGGGCCGGATCCAGCCGCTGAAGGCACCGGACGTCCTCCTGCTGGCCGCGGCCGAAATGCTGCGCGAGCGGCCGGAACTGGCGTCGCGGCTGGTCGTGCTGATCGTCGGCGGTCCGTCCGGGAACGGGCTGGAGCAGCCGCAGGCCCTGCGTGAACTGGCCGTCTCCCTCGGCATCGAGCGGCAGACCCGGTTCATGCCGCCGCAGCCGGGCGCGGCACTGGTCGACGTCTACCGCGCGGCCGACATCGTCGCGGTGCCGAGCTACAACGAGTCGTTCGGTCTCGTCGCCCTCGAGGCGCAGGCCTGTGGGACGCCGGTGATCGCGGCCGAGGTCGGCGGGCTGCCGGTCGCGGTCCCGCACGGCGTTTCCGGGCTGCTGGTGCCTTCGCATGATCCGAAGGACTGGGCAGGCGCGCTCGCGAACGTCGCTCTGCGGCCCGGCTGGCGTGCCGAACTCTCGGCCAACGCCGTCGTCCACGCGCAGCGCTTTTCCTGGCGCCGTACGACGGATCGGCTGCTCGACACGTACGCTCAAGCGACCGGCGCGTTCCGGCGTGCCCTCGAACAGCGCGCGGAGGTGGCGGTTTGACGCTCGACGAGACCTTGCAGTCCTCTTTGGACAACGCGGGCCTGAAGTACGACAAACGTGGCGAGGGAAAGTACTTCGTCACCTTGCCCGGTACCAAGAAACTGCAGACGAACTGCTGGCTGGTCGCCGGGGATCACGCCTTCGCCGTCGAAGCCTTCGTCTGCCGCCGCCCCGATGAGTCCCATGAGGACGTTTACCGTTTTCTGTTGCGGCGCAACGCGAAACTGTACGGCGTGCACTACACGGTGGACGCGATGGGCGACATCTACCTGGTCGGCCGGTTCGGCCTGGACACGGTGACCGAGTCCGAACTGGACAAGATCCTCGGGCAGGTGCTGGAGGCCGCCGACGGCGACTTCAACACGCTGCTGGAACTCGGGTTCGCCGAGTCGATCAAACGCGAATGGGACTGGCGGGTCTCGCGTGGCGAGTCGCTGGCGAACCTGCAGGCGTTCAAGCATCTCGTCGAGCCTTCGAACGGGCACGAACCAGGGGCCTTGACCGACTCGTGACCCGGATGGTGCAACGGCGCCGGGCTCCGCTCCGTCTCTCTCCGCAGCACTGGAGGGAGAAGGTTTGATGCACAAGCGATGGAGATGGGTCGCCGCCGCCGGGATCGTGCTGGCGCTCGCCGGCTGCTCGGCGAACGACTCCGGCGAGAAATCCGCCGCGCAGCCGATGTCGGCCGACGGCAGGGAGGCGGCCCCGAACCAGGGGGCGCCGAACAAGGAGAGTGGCGACAGCGCCGGAACGGCGGGCAAGGAGAAAGCGCCGGTGCCCGCCGGGCAGCCGGGAATCGCCGACCGCAAGCTGGTGCGCACGGCGAGCCTGGAGCTCACCGCGCCGAACGTGGGCGACGTGATCTCGCAGGTACGCGTCATCACGCAGGGCGCCGCCGGGTACACCGGGCAGGAAAGCACCCAGGAGAAGCGGGCGTCGGTCAACGTCGTCGTCCCCTCCGAGCGCCTCGACGGCGTGCTGGACCAGTTGGGGAAGCTGGGGAAGCAGGTCAGGCGTGAGGTCACCGCGACGGACGTGACCGAGCAGATGGTCGACGTCGATTCCCGGCTGGCCACCCAGCGGGCGAGTGTCGAGCGCATCCGCGCGCTGCTCGCGAAGGCGACTTCGGTTTCGGAGATCGCGTCGGTCGAGAGTGAGCTGACGAGCCGCGAAGCCGAACTCGAGTCGCTTCAGAAGCGTCGGGAAAGCCTCGCCGGAAGTGTCGCCATGTCGACAATCAGTCTACAGGTGAAGGCGGATACGGTCGCGGCGAAGGAGGAATCGAGCAGCGGGTTCTTCGGCGGACTGGCCGACGGCTGGGACGCGTTCCTGACCTTCGGCGGCGGCCTGCTGACCGTGCTCGGCGCGATGGCGCCGTTCCTGCTGGTCTTCGGGGTCCCCGCGGCCGCGCTGGTGTGGTGGCTGCGCAAACGGCGCCGCTCGGCGACACCCGCGATGGCGACGGCGTCGGATCTGCCGTCCGCGCCGCCGCTGGAATGAAAGAACTAGGCGGGACGGCTCGAGGGAGGGGGGAGTCGCGATCTCGAGCCGCCCCGCTGAAGTTCCCGCCGAGGTGGACCCGGTGACGAGGGGGATGCCAACGGGGCCGGCGGGCGCCGCGACTCGGCAGGGGGGAGACGAGTCGCGGTCGTCACCCGCGTCGGGCCGGGGAGTGCGTGGAATCCGGCCGCGCGGGACGTAGTCAACCTGTCAGATCTCCACCTGTAATCACAAGACTACCCGTTACTCCGTTAGAGTGAACTTCGCGAACTGGGATAACGGAGTGCAGACCGAAATTCGCGGATTCACGCTTGTTGGCAGCCCGTCTTCTGGACGAGTGAGGTGTTACTCGCGGGTAACGCACTCTCTGTAGAGGAACAGGCAATTCCAGCCCTCTGACCGGCGCTTCCGCTCGCTCTGGCAGGCTGGGTGCATGGCTGAGCTTGGGACTCTGGTGCTGCTGCGTCACGGGCAGAGCACGTGGAACGCCGAAAATCTGTTCACCGGCTGGGTGGACGTGCCGCTCTCGGAGCAGGGCGAGCAGGAGGCCCGGAAGGGCGGGCAGCTGCTCGCCGAATCCGGTCTGCTGCCGGACGTCGTGCACACCTCGCTGATGCGCCGGGCGATCTCCACCGCCAACCTGGCGCTCGACGCCGCCGACAGGCACTGGATCCCGGTGAAGCGCGACTGGCGCCTCAACGAGCGGCACTACGGCGCGCTTCAGGGCAAGAACAAGAAGCAGACCCTGGACGAGTTCGGCGAGGAGCAGTTCATGCTCTGGCGCCGTTCGTACGACACCCCGCCGCCCCCGATCGACCCGGCCGACGAGTTCAGCCAGGTCGGCGACGCGCGCTACGCCGACCTCGGCGACTCCGCGCCGCTCACCGAATGCCTCAAGGACGTCGTCGCGCGGCTGCTGCCGTACTGGGAGTCCGCGATCGTGCCGGATCTGCGCGCGGGCAAGACCGTTCTGGTCGCCGCGCACGGAAACTCGCTGCGGGCGCTGGTGAAGCACCTCGACGGCATCTCCGACGACGCCATCGCCGGGCTCAACATCCCGACCGGTATCCCGCTGCGCTACGACCTGACCGACGACCTCAAGCCGGTCACCGCCGGCGGGACCTACCTGGATCCGGAGGCCGCCAAGGAAGCCGCGGCCGCCGTCGCGAACCAGGGCCGCTGAACCTCGCGCCACACCGCCCGCGTTTCGTCCTCTAAATACGGTAGTTCGTACTACGGACCACCGCTTTTAGAGGACGAATTGCGTCAGGGGAGGGCCGCGACCATCTCGACGTTGGCGGCCTTCCAGCCTTCGGGGAGACGCTGCAGGCGCAGGACGATCGGCAGGTACTTCGGCTGGGTCGTGCCCTGGGCATCCGTGACATTCGTCGTCGCGAAGAGCAGCACGCTCGCCTTGTCGCCCACGAGCTCCATCACCGCCGCTATCGACTTCGGATCCATCGACGACTTCGTGCCCCCGCTCCGGATCCGGTCCATCTGAGCCGCTTTGCCCTGCTGGAACTGGGTCAGCAGCGGTCCGGTCGAGACGGACTCGTAGCGAGCGTAGGTGCCTTCAGGGTCGGCGGGATTCACGTTCAGCAGGACCTCCGCGATCCGCAGACCGCCGTCACGGGCGGAGTCCCGTGCCACCGCGATCGCGCGGTCGCCCGCGCCCGGCTTCTCGGGCGGCAGCTGGACCCGCGACGGGGTCACCTCGATCTTGTCGATCCGCCAGCGGTCGCCTTCACGCACCGTCCCGAGCAGCACCGACGCGATGCCCTTGCTGGTGGTGCCCGCCCTGGTGCTGGTCTGGTCCAGCACGGTCAGCACCCGCGCCTTGTCCGGCGTCTGCTCGACCGCGGCCGAGACGATCACCTTGGTCACCAGCTTGATCGGCTCCGCCGAGCGCAGAACCTCGGCGAACAGCTTCGCGATCTCGCCGCGCGCGCCCGGCGTGATGTTGTCCGCGATCGCCTTCTCGTAGGCGGGCACGGCCGTGCTGTCGTAGGAGAACGCCGCTTCGATGGCCGTCTTCACCGCTCCCAGCACCGAACCCGTCTGCGCCGGGTTGACGAGGGCGAAGTTCGCCGGTGGGCTCTCCGGCTCGGGTCGCGCGGCGCCGGAGACCGTGGTGGTGCAGCCCGCGAGCGCGAGCAGCACGGCGAGCCCCACCCAGCGCTTCACAGCAGGCCCAGTTCCCGCGCCCGCGCGTCCACCTGGAGCCGCGACGTCACGCCGAGCGCGACCAGCAGTTCCGACACACGCCGCTGATAGGTGCGCACGCCCATGCCGAGGCTCTTCGCCGCTTTGTCGTCCTTGCAGCCGGTGGTCAGGAACTCGAGGATCTGCGGTGCCTCCATCCGGATGTCGGCGAACCGCGCGTCGAACGTCTCCAGCGTGGCGGCCGCCCGCCAGGCGGTTTCGAACAGCGACAGGATGCCCTGCACCAGCTCCGGGCGCGAGATGACGCTGTAGGAGCGCACCGCCTTGCCCTCGTCGCCCGCCATGATCGCGACCCGCTCGTCGAGCAGGATCGTCTCGTTGATCTCCTCGGTGCCGATCCGGATCTGCGCGCCGAGGCCGGAGAGGCGGTGCAGGTGCTGCGCGGTCTGCTCGTTCAGCAGGACGCCGGGGCGGTACAGCTTGCGGATCCGCTTGTCGTGCACCAGCCGCTCGCCCTGCCTGGTGAGCGAGGGCCGGGAAAGCGCCCAGGTGTACAGGTCGTCGGCCGCGCACGCGATGTCGGTCGCCGCGACGAACAGATGAGCCGTCCGGTCGAACAGCTCTTCTTCTCCACGGATCAGGGAGATGTCACTGACGAGTTCCACGGCGACAGTCTCCCAACATTCAGAATGACTTGTGATGGGAACGTCGCTATTTCCCCGTGGACGGGACAGGGGGTGCCGGGATAGTCGCGACGAAAGTAGGAATCCGGGCACCGGCGGCCCACGCCGTCCCCGCTTCGGGTGACCCGCCTCACCCAGGAGATCTCGGCGAGGGCTCGGCCACGTGAACGGGGTCTGACCTGCAGGCGAACAGGGTGCCGCCAGGTGTCATAGGCATCACGAGTACGGATCCAGGACTAGGCCAAAAGGCTACCCGGACGCTTACGATCCCCTTGTGACCACGCCTGTTGCCCTCGCCCTTGCCGTCGGCGGACTGATCGTCGGTGTGGTTTTCGGCTTCCTGATCGCGAGGGGCCGTGCCCGCCGCGAGGAACGCCGCCCGACCGGGCCGACCGTCGCCGAACTACTCGAACGGCTCGTGCGTTCCAGCAACAACGGGGTCGTCGTGCTCAACAAGTTCGGCGACATGGTCCTGCACAACCCTCGCGCCTACGAGCTGGGCCTGGTGAAGGTCAACCAGGCCGACCCGCGGGCCCGCAAGGCCGCCGAGCAGGTGACCGAGACCGACGAGCCGGTGGAGATCGACCTGTCGCCGCTGGAGGCGAGGGGACGCCAGCCCGAAGCCGTCCTCGGCGAGGTCCGTCCGCTCGGCGACGGATTCACCGTGGTCGAAGCCGTTGACCACTCCGAGGCGGCCCGCCTCGAAGCCGTCCGGCGGGACTTCGTCGCGAACGTCAGCCATGAACTGAAGACGCCGGTCGGCGCGATCGCGCTGCTCACCGAGGCCGTCCTCGACGCCGCGGACGACGAGGAGGAGGTCCGCCGGTTCGGCGGCAAGATCCTCCGCGAGTCGACCCGGCTCGGCCAGCTCGTCACGGAGCTGATCGCGCTTTCGCGGCTGCAGGGCGCCGAGCGGCTGCCCGACCTGAACGTGGTCGAGGTCGACGCCGTCGTCCGCGAGGCGCTCGGCCGGACCACGCTCTCGGCCGAATCCGCCCAGATCACCATCACCACCGACGCGGCGAGCGGGCTCCTCATCGAGGGCGACCGGACGCTGATGGTCACCGCGTTGTCGAACCTGCTGGAGAACGCGGTCGCCTACTCGCAGCCGGGCAGCCCGGTGTCGATCAGCAGGCGGCTGGTCGACGGCAAGGTCGAGATCGCGGTGACCGACCGCGGCATCGGCATCGCCGAGGACGAGCAGCAGCGCGTCTTCGAGCGGTTCTACCGCGCGGACAAGGCGCGGTCGCGGGCCACCGGCGGGACCGGGCTCGGCCTGGCGATCGTCAAGCACGTCGCGGCCAACCACGGCGGTTCGGTCGGCCTGTGGAGCCGCCCCGGCACCGGATCGACGTTCACCCTGCGGATCCCCGCGCATATCGGTGCCGAACCGGCGGCGGCCGCCAAACAGACTCCGCCGGCATCCCGGCCGGAGAAGACCCCCGAGCGGACACCCCGTCTCGTGGCAACAGGGCAAGAAAGCCCCGACCATGGAGGAAACCTGTGACGAGGGTTCTCATCGTCGAGGACGAAGAGTCGTTCGCCGACCCGCTCGCGTTCTTGCTGCGCAAGGAGGGCTTCACCGCCGCCGTGGCCGGAACGGGACAGCAGGCGCTCGAGGAATTCGACCGCAACGGCGCCGACATCGTCCTGCTCGATCTCATGCTCCCCGGAATGAGCGGAACGGACGTCTGCAAGCAGCTCCGGCAGCGCTCCGCCGTCCCGGTGATCATGGTGACCGCGCGGGACAGCGAGATCGACAAGGTCGTCGGGCTGGAACTCGGCGCCGACGACTACGTCACCAAGCCGTACTCGGCCCGCGAGCTCATCGCGCGGGTGCGGGCGGTGCTGCGCCGCGGCGGTGAGCCCGGCGCCGAAGGCGAGCTGGCGCCGCTGGTGCTGTCCGCCGGGCCGGTGCGGATGGACGTCGAGCGGCACGTGGTGACCGTCGACGGCCAGGAGGTGTCCCTGCCGCTCAAGGAGTTCGACCTGCTCGAGTACCTGCTGCGCAACGTGGGCCGCGTGCTCACCCGCGGGCAGCTGATCGACCGGGTGTGGGGTGCGGACTACGTCGGTGACACCAAGACGCTCGACGTCCACGTGAAGCGGCTGCGGTCCAAGATCGAACCGGATCCGGGTTCGCCCCGGCACCTGGTCACGGTCCGCGGCCTTGGCTACAAGTTCGAAACCTGATCGGCGCTGGTACCCGCCCGCTGCGATACAGATCACGGTTACGGTTTCGTGACCTGACGGGCGGGCGGGTACCGTAGACGCTCGTGCGCCTAGGGGTACTCGACGTCGGTTCCAACACCGTCCACCTACTCGTGGTCGACGCCCATCGTGGCGCCCACCCGACCCCGATGCATTCCGAAAAGGCCGTCCTCCGGCTCGCCGAGCAGATCACCCGCAACGGCGACCTGAGCCGCGCGGGCGCGGACAGCCTCGTGCGGGCGGTCGAATCGGCGAAGGCGGCGGCCCTGCGGCTCGGCTGCGAAGAGGTCATGGCGTTCGCGACCTCCGCGGTCCGCGAGGCCAAGAACGCCCCCAAGGTGCTGGCGAAGGTCCAAGAGCAGACCGGCGTCGAGTTGAAGGTGCTCTCCGGGGTCGACGAGTCCCGGCTCACCTTCCTCGCCGTCCGCCGGTGGTTCGGCTGGTCGGCGGGCAAGCTGCTGGTCCTCGACATCGGCGGCGGCTCGCTCGAGGTCGCGATGGGCCGCGACGAGGAGCCCGAGCTGGCCGAGTCACTCCCGTTGGGCGCGGGCCGGACCACCCGGACGAGGTTCCGGAACGATCCGCCGTCCCGCTCGGAACTCATCGCGACTTCGGCCTGGCTCGAAGAACAGCTCGGCACGCTCGCGAAGAAGGTCGCCAAATTGGGTGAACCCGATCGTGTCGTGGCGACGTCGAAGACGTTCCGGTCACTCGCTCGGCTGACCGGAGCGGCGCCGTCGGCCAGCGGGCCGCATGTGCGCCGTACCCTGACCGACACCGCGTTGCGCCAGCTCATCGCGTTCATCTCCCGGATGACCGCCCATGACCTGGCACAACTCGAGGGGGTCAGCGCGAGCAGGTCGCATCAGCTGGTGGCGGGCGCGCTCGTCGCGCAAGCCACCATGCGGGCGCTTTCACTGGAAGAACTGGAGATCTGCCCGTGGGCGCTGCGAGAAGGTGTCATCCTGCGGCGGCTGGACCATTCGAATGGTGCGGACGAGACTGGGGGCGGCAGCGCCCGACTGGACTTCGTCGAAGGAGAACGGGCACGGTGAAGAGGTGACGGAAATGCGGATGACGGCCACTAGCGCGCGCGACGCCGCCGATGCCCCGTCGCGAGCCGGTTCGCAACGGCTGGAGCGCGCATTGGACAGCACGGTATGACGGACGAGACAGAGAGCGGCCCGCCGCAGAAGACCGTGGCGGAGCTGCTCGCGCAGCACGGAGCCCAGCCCGAAGGCGGGCGCCGCAGGCGACGCCGCGCGGCCGACGACGAGGACGAGGCTCCCGAGCCGACGCGCGGCCGCCGTGCGCCGTCGGTGAGCGACACCGCGCCGCAGGCGATCATCGACCGGGTCTCCGGCGACACCCCGCCGCCGCCCTCGCGCCCGCCGCGTCGCGGCCGCCCGCAGGCGCCGCCGCAGCAGGACTCCGCGCCGCTGCCGGTGCCGCCGGACGTCGCGTCGACACCGACCCGCCAGACACCGCCGGTGCGCCCGCCGAAGCCGGTCCAGCCCCCGCAGGAGTCCGGGCAGTTCGCCCGTCCGGTCCCGCCGAAGCCGGGCCAGCCTCCGCAGGAGTCCGGCCAGTTCGTCCGACCGGCCCCGCCGCAGGAACAGAGCGGCTACCAGCAGCGGCCACCCCAGCAGTCCGGCCAGTTCGCGCGCCCGGCCCCGCCCCAGGAGTCGAGCGGCTATCAGCGGATGCCCGATTCCAACGGCCTGCCCCCGCGCGGCCGTCCGCGGCCGCCCGGCCCGGACGAGACCCGCGGCGCGGTACCGCCGGTCCGCCGCCGCCCGGAGCCGCCTGCCGGTCCGCCGTCCGCCGGTCTCTCGGCGAGACTCGACGGTGGGGCGGACTCGGGCGTCGACGAGGACCAGGACCAGCCCGGCCCGATGGCCAGCGGCGCGTTCGCGACCCCGCCCGCCCAGCCGGCGCGGCGCCGTCGTCCGCCCGCCCGCCCGGTCCAGCCCAAGGCCGAGCCGAGCACCGAGCAGTTCGCCGCGGTGGGTGACGAGGCCGCTCCCGAAGCCAAGGCGCCCGCGCCCGTCGAGCCGGAGGTGCCTGCCGGGCTGGCAGGCTGGCGCAAACGACGCCAGAAGGTGCAGTCCGAGGACACCGAGATCGGCGGGATCCCGCCGGTGCCGCCCCCGGCGGCCGCCGCGCCCGTCGAACCGCAGGCGGATCCCGAACCGGATCCGTTCGACGGCGGCCCCCCGACCATGGGTGCCGCTCATCCGGCACCGATGCCGTTCGTGCCGCCGCATTCGCTCGACGAACGCGACCGGCAACAGGACGACCTCGACGAGTACGAGCGCGACTTCGCCGACCCGGCCTACCCCGACAGCGGTCCGGACTTCGACCGCGAGGAGTACGGCTTCGGCCGGACGGCGGACGGCTACCGGTCCGACGACTACGAGGACGACTACGAGGACGACCAGGACGCGGACGTCGTCGAAGGGGACGAGCCCGAGTACGCCGAGAACGCGTCGCCGGGCAAGCAGTGGCTGGCCTTGGCCGGCCAGCTCGCCCTCGGCGTCGTCGGCGGTGCCGGCGTCTGGCTGGGCTTCAACTGGCTGTGGGTGAACATCCCCGCCGCCGCGCTGGTCGCCGCGTTGCTGGTGATCGTCGCGCTGGTGTGGATCGTCCGGAAGATCCGCAAGGCGGACGACCTGCAGACCCTGGTGCTCGCGGTCCTGGTCGGACTGGTGGTGACGGTCTCACCGGCCGCACTCCTCCTCGTCGCCCGTTAGCGGCCTCGGGGAGGATGCCGGAATGGCAGTTCCTGTTCCGGTGGGGATCTCGACCGCTTCCGTCTGGCCGTTGCGGGCGGGAGCGGCCTTCGAGATGGCCGCCGACCTCGGCTACGACGGCGTCGAGGTGATGGTCTGGGCCGACCCGGTCAGCCAGGACGTCACCGCGCTGCGCCGGTGGTCGCGCCGCACCGGGGTGCCGGTGCTGTCGATCCACTCGCCGTCGCTGCTGATCACCCAGCGCGTGTGGTCGCCGGATCCCGAAGTCCGCCTGCGGATGTCCGTGGACGCGGCGCTGGAACTGGGCGCGCGCACGGTCGTGGTGCATCCGCCGTTCCGGTGGCAGCGGCGCTACGGCGACGCGTTCGGTGACCTCGTCGACGAACTCGAAGAGGAAAGCGGTATCGAGATCGCGGTCGAGAACATGTTCAAGGTCCGCCCGCCCGGCGGCTCGCGGACCGCGCGCGTGTCGGCCTTCCGGCCGTCGATCGACCCTACGGACGTAGGGTTTCGCCACTACACGCTCGACCTGTCGCATACGGCGGCGGCGGGAATGGACGCCCTCGCGCTCGCCGAACGGATGGGTTCCGGGCTCACGCACGTCCATCTGGCGGACGGCACGGGCCTCCCGAAGGACGAGCACCTGGTGCCCGGACGCGGGATCGAACCCTGCGCCGAACTCCTCGAAAAGCTCGTGAACAGCGATTTCGCCGGACAGATCGTGCTGGAGATCAACACCCGCCGGTCACCGAACGCGGCACAGCGGTCGAGGGACCTCGCGGAGTCACTCCTGTTCGCGAGGTTCCACCTCGGCCAGTGACAAAGATCGTCTCCAGGTGCGGAGATTCATTCCTGTCTGCACTCCAGGCGCTGGTACACGTAAAGTTCCGACCGTGAACCAGCTGCGCTTGTTGATCTCCCGCACCCCGACGGATCGGCTCGTGGCCTTGGTCAGTTCTCGGTGAGCGCGGCCGACGACACGGTCACCTCCTTCGACGCGGCATGCGCGACGCGATCACTGGGTGACGGCACGTTCACCGCGGTACTGCGCACGGAATGGTCGATCGGCGGACATCCGCACGGCGGCTTCCTGATGGCACTGATGGCGCGGACCGCCCTCGCGCACCTGCACGAACGCGGCGAACCGCCGTCCGAGCCGCTGGCGATCAGCGCGGAGTTCCTGCACCCGCCGGCGGTGGGGCCGGTGCTGCTGCGGATGGACGTCCGGAAGGTCGGAAGGCGCGCCTCGGTCGTCGCGGTCCTGCTGGAGCAGCGGGGCCGCAGTTGCGTCGAGGCCAGGGTGACCACCGGACGGCTGCCGATGCGGCGGCCGGAGTGGACCGACGTCCCGGCCATGCCCGCCGAGCCGCCGCCCGGCGCGGTGCCCGTCACCGGTGAGACCTCCGAAGGCATGTTCAACCTGGCGAAGGGGTGCGACGTCCGGCTGGATCCGGCGAGTGTCGGCTACCTGCACGGCCGGATCGGCGACCCGCCGAAGATGCGGCTGTGGGTCCGGCCGCGGCACGGCCTGCCGGATCCGTTCTTCGCCCTGCTCGCGGGGGACGTGAACCCGCCGGTGGTCTACAACCTCGGCCGCGTCGGCTGGGCGCCGACCGTGCAGCTGACCGCGTTGCTGCGCACGCGTCCGGCGCCGGGCTGGCTGCGGGTGATCGTGCAGGCCCAGTCGGTGCACGAGGCCTGGTTCGACTCGGACGCCATGGTGGTGGACTCGCAGGGCAGGCTGGTCTGTCAGGCGCGTCAGCTGGCGCTCGCCCCGGCGCCCGGCGGCTGACGGCGGTTTGGCACGCTGAACCGCATGAGCGAGCCTGCGAGCGAATCATTGACACAGTGCCCGCTCATGCGACGCGAAGTGACCCAATACGGGGAGAAGGCATGAGTGTGATCGCGGTTCTCGGTGCCGGGAAGATCGGAGAGGCCCTGCTCTCGGGCCTGCTGCACGGCGGGCACAGCCCCGATGACCTGCTGTTCACCGAGCGCTACCCGGCCCGCGCGGCCGAGCTGACCGAGCGCTACGGCGTCCAAGGGGTCACCGTCGCCGACGCCGCGCGCCGGGCGGACATCCTGGTCGTCGCGGTCAAACCGCAGGACATCGACCCGGTGCTGGCCGATCTCGCGCCGTTGCTCGGCAAGGAGTCGCTGGTGGTCTCGCTGTGCGCGGGCCTGCCGACCGCCCTGTACGAGCGCAGGCTGGCCGAGGGCGTCCCCGTGGTGCGGGTCATGCCGAACACCCCGATGCTCGTCGGCGAGGCCATGAGCGCGGTCTCAGCGGGTGCGCACGCGACCGCCGAGCACATCGCGGTGGTGAAGGACCTGCTTTCGCACGTCGGGCAAGTCGTGGAGGTGCCGGAGTCGCAGCAGGACGCCGTCACGGCCCTGTCCGGCTCCGGACCGGCGTACTTCTTCTACCTGGTCGAGGCCATGATCGACGCCGGGATCCTGCTCGGCCTGCCGCGCGCGCTCGCCGGGCAGCTGATCATCCAGTCGGCGGTCGGGGCGGCCAAGATGCTCGCGGAGTCCGACGAACACCCGGTGCTGCTGCGCGAAGCCGTCACTTCGCCCGCCGGAACGACCATCAACGCGATCCGCGAACTGGAGAAGCACGGCGTCCGCGCTGCCCTCCTGGCCGCCATCGAGGCCGCGAAGGACCGCTCGACCGAACTCGGCGCCGCCCACGACCCCCGCGTTTAGTCCTCTAAACGCGAGGCCGTACGCGGCTCCGGGTGAGTCGGCTGTGGCGTCGGCAAGACCAAAGTTGCCCCGACCGAGGCTGAGGCGACCGAGGCTGACCCGACCGAGGTCTTTTGATCCCTTGAAGTCGCGCCTTTAGGCCGATAGGCCCCGCTATCGCGATGGCAGGGCGCCATCCAGCCTAACCGCGACTTCACTACGTAGTCGCGCCCTGGCAGCGCGATCACGGTCGCGCGATAATTCATACAGTCTCGCGTCGCTTTAGTCCCACCAGTCCCGCTACTCTCAGGAGAGCACGTGCGTGTCGATACCACAGGTGGGGAAGCCTCGTGGCGCGACACGTGTCGAAGGACACGGTGAATCATGCCGCCGAACAAGAAGGATGATCTGCCCTCGGTGGGCCAGGTCCAGTTTCTGACGGTCGCCGAGGTGGCCACGCTGATGCGGGTCTCCAAGATGACCGTCTACCGCCTAGTTCACTCGGGCGAGTTGCCCGCGGTGCGCGTGGGGAAGTCGTTCAGAGTGCCCGAAAAGGCCGTTCACGAATATCTGCAGGGCGCGTACTTCGACGTGGGCTGAGGCTCGCTTCGCGGAGCACAACGTGCCCGCCGGAGGGTGTCTTCCGGGGCGCGGGTACCCTGGAAGACCGCTCGTGCCTGTGCGCTCCACCCGTTGGACGCTGCGCCGGGCAGCGTGACCGACGACGAAGGAAGGAGCGCTCTCGATGGGCTCTGTGATCAAGAAGCGCCGTAAGCGCATGTCGAAGAAGAAGCACCGCAAGTTGCTGCGCCGGACGCGCGTTCAGCGTAGGAAGGCCGGCAAGTAAGACACAGCCGGTGAGTGGCCCGTCCAGTTTCTGGACGGGCCACTCCCATTTAGTGGGCGCCGTCCACCCATTCGAGTGAGACGTGCATCCTCTCTGCGAGCGCCTGGTTAATAGCATGTAAGCGCTGCATCGACTACCCCTAATGAGCGGTAACATCTCAAGGGCAGCCGCGCGATGCTTCCAGTGAGTGCAGGTACGCGCACACTCGGTGGATCAAGTACGTGCTCAAGGTCATCAGGACCCCGTGATCGAAGTCCGAGAAACCGCCTGAAAGCCGCAGGGAGTCCTATGCCGTCGAACATCGTGCTCGTGACCGGGGTCGGGGGAGACCTTGGCGGGAAACTGCTCGCCAGACTCGGCAACAATCCGGAGTTCGAGCGGGTGATCGGCGTGGACACCACGCCACCGCAGAAGTCGGTGCTGCAGCGGATGGGCCACGCCGAATACGTCCGCGCCGACATTCGCAACCCGCTGATCGCCAAGGTGATCAGCACGGCCAAGGTCGACACCGTCGTGCACGCGTCGTGCACCGCGCATCCGGCCGGGCCCGCTCGCCGTACGGCGATCAAAGAGGTCAACGTCATCGGCACGATGCGGCTGCTGGCGGCCTGCCAGCGCTCGCCGCTCGTGCGCAAGCTCGTGGTGAAGTCGACGGCCGCGGTCTACGGCGCCGGAGCGCGTTCGCAGGCCGTCTTCACCGAGGATTCCGAGCTCATCCCCACCTCGACCAGCGGATACGCCAAGGACGCCGTCGAGATGGAGGGGTACGTGCGCGGGCTCATGCGCCGCCGTCCCGACATCACGACGACGCTGTTCCGGTTCGCCAACATCATCAGCCCGGAAATCGACACCGTGCTCTCGCGCTACTTCGCGCTGCCGGTCGTCCCGACCGTTTTCGGCTACGACGCGCGGATCCAGCTGCTGCACGCCTCGGATGCCCTTGCCGTCTTCGAGCGGGCGACGCTGGAAGACAAGCCAGGCGTGTTCAATGTCGGCTCGGAAGGGGTACTCACCCTGTCTCAGGCGATCCGGCGAGCCGGCCGGGTGGGGCTGCCGATGCCCAGCGGTGTCGTGCCGTCGATCGGGAAGGTCCTGCGCGGTGCCCGCGTGGTCGACTTCTCCGCCGACCAGGTCCGGCTGCTGAACTTCGGCCGCGTCGTGGACATCACGAAGCTCAAGAAGGACTTCGGCTACATCCCGCGCTGGACGACGCGTGAGGCGTTCGACGACTACATCACCGGCCGCGGGCTCAGGCCCGTGGTGGACGGTGGCAGGCTCGCCGGGCTCGCGGGCAAGGTACTGGTGGCCGCGGCGACCGGGCAGGCGGCGAACCGGTGAGCAGGCCTTACGGACACACCCCCGAAAACTCTCACGAAGGCGAGGCGGAAAACGTGAGCGGCGCTGAAGCGCAGGTCATCCCGTTGCACGGCCCCGGCAGAGAGAAGCCGGACCCGGCCGCTCAGGCGGATCGGGATCTTCGCGAGTCCGAAGAGGCGCAAGAACATCTGAAGCAGCAGGAACGCAGGGCGGACGCGCCCGTCGTGGAGTTCCCCGGCTCGGTGCGGGTCCCACCCGCCACGACCCAGCCCGCGGATTCGGATCTGCTCCCGGAGTCGCTCAAAAAGGCACTGGGGTTCCTGCGGGGCAGGCTGACCGGTGACTACACCGTCGACGAGTTCGGCTTCGACGCCGAACTCACCGAAACACTGCTGATGCCGCCACTGCGCGCGCTGTACGAGAAGTGGTTCCGCGTCGACACGTTCGGCGTCGAGAACCTGCCGCCCGACGGCGGCGCGCTGCTGGTGTCGAACCACTCGGGCACGTTGCCGCTCGACGCGTTGATGACCGCCGTCGCCGTGCACGACCACGCCCCCGGCGGCAGGCATTTGCGCGGCCTCGGCGCGGATCTGGTGTTCCAGGTGCCGTTGATCGGCTCCTTCGCGCGCAAGTCCGGGCAGACCCTCGCCTGCAACGCCGACGCGGAACGCTTGCTGCGCAAGGGAGAACTCGTCGGCGTCTGGCCGGAAGGGTTCAAGGGCATCGGGAAACCGTTCTCGTCGCGGTACAAACTGCAGCGCTTCGGCCGTGGCGGTTTCGTTTCCGCGGCGCTGCGGGCCGGGGTGCCGATCGTTCCCGTGTCGGTCGTCGGCGCGGAGGAGATCTACCCGAAGGTGGGCGACATCAAGCTGCTCGCCCGGCTTCTCGGCCTGCCGTACTTCCCGGTGACGCCGTTCTTCCCGTTGCTCGGCCCGCTCGGCGCGATCCCGCTGCCGACGAAGTGGAGCATCGAGTTCGGCGAGCCCATCCGTACGGACACCTACGACGCGGACGCCGTCGACGACCCGATGCTGGTGTTCACGCTGACCGACCAGGTGCGGGAGTCGATCCAGCAGTCGCTGTACAAACGTCTTTCGCAGCGGAAGAGCGTCTTCAAAGGCTGACCACCCGACGCGTTTAGTCCTCTGGATGCGGTAGTTGCGTGGGCAACGACCGCATCCAGAGGACTAAACGCATGTCGGGGGTTACCGGCGTCGGTAGGCCATCCCGGCCGCCACGGCACCGGCCACCGCGCCGACGCCGAGCACCGAGGGGACGCCGATCTTCGCGGCCTTCCGCCCGGTCCGGAAGTCGCGGATCTCCCAGCCGCGCGCACGGGCGACGTCGCGAAGGCCGCCATCGGGGTTCACCGCGACCGCGGTCCCCACGACCGACAGCATCGGGACGTCGTTCTGCGAGTCCGAATACGCCGTGCAGCGCTTGAGATTCAGCCCTTCGCGTGACGCGAGTGCCCGGACGGCGTGGGCTTTCGCCCGGCCGTGCAGGAGATCGCCGACCAGACGGCCGGTGTAGACGCCGTCCTTGGTCTCGGCGACGGTGCCCAGCGCGCCGGTGAGGCCGAGGCGCCGCGAGATGATGGCCGCGAGTTCGATCGGGGTCGCGGTGACGAGCCAGACGCGCTGGCCGGCGTCGAGGTGCATCTGCGCCAGCGCCCTGGTGCCGGACCAGATCTTGTCCGCCATCAGCTCGTCGTAGATCTCTTCGCTGATATCGGTCAGTTCCTGCACGGTCCGACCGGCCACAAAGGACAGTGCGCGTTCGCGATGGGTTTTGATGTCCTCTTTGTTCTCCCGGCCGCCGAGCCGGAATTTCACCTGCTGCCAGACGAATCCGGCCAGATCGGCGGAGGTGAAGAACTTGCGCGCGGCCAGGCCGCGGGCGAAGTAGAAGATCGACGCGCCCATCATCATGGTGTTGTCGACGTCGAAGAAGGCGGCCGCGGTCAGGTCCGGCGGTGCGGGCGGGGCCGGCGGTTCGAGGGCTTCGGCGGACGCGGTCGCCATGGCGGCCTCGGCCGACGCCTCGCCCGCGAGCTCGGCCAGCCGTTCGAGCTCTTGACTCTTATCCCTGCCCCGCCAAACTGACACGCACACCGCCTCCGGAATCCCAGGTGCCTACGCACAGCGTAGCGAGAGCTCAACCGGGCTGTCCCAGGTGTGGCGCCTGCCTCATCACCCGGCCTGTCAGCCGATGACGATCGGTGGCAATCCCGGGATCAGCGGCGGAATCGAAAGCAGCGGCGGGGTTGGCGTGCCGGTCGTCGGAACCGGCAGCGGCGGGTTCGGTTTCAGTGTCGGAGTCGCCACCACGGGCGGCGGCGTCCCGCCCGTCGGCGGTGCGAGCGGCCCGGTCGGGTTGGCGGTGTCCACGCCGGACGACGGCGGGACAGCCGTCGGCGTCGGCGTCGGCGAGCCTGTCGGCGCGGAGGACGGCGGGGGCACGGTCACCGGCGGTACGACGGCGTCGGGGGAGCCGGGGTCGCGCACGCAGTCACCGGCGGCCGGGACGGCGCCCAGTTCGTCGGACGAGCCCGTGGTGATCGTGTAGCAGACCAGCCGTGAGCCGAGATCCGTCGTGCGGGCCTGGACCTTGTCGAGCAGCACGCGGGCCGAGGTGAACTTGTCCCGTGCTTCGGCGGGGGCTCGTTCGATCTGCAGGCCGAGCCGGTCGGACTGCTGCCGCGCCCAGGTGCGGAGTTCCGTCAGCCGAGCTTGGCCGCCTTCGTCGGTGACGACGGCCGTCAGCTGCGAGACGCCGGCGCGCAGGTCGGACTCGAAATCGGCGAGGCCGGTGAAGTACGCCTCGGTGGTCGAAGCCTGGCGGGTGAGTTCGTCGAGTTCGCCGACGCGGTTCGTGGCGAACTCCAGATGCTTGTTCGCCTTGTCCTTCTCGTCGAAGGTGAGCCCGAGCGCGGCCGATTCACCCGCTCGTTTGATGCCGTAGAGCGGATCGCCCGGCAAAGCGTCCTTGGACAGCAGCAAGGTGAGACCACCCAGCGCCAGGACGAGCGCGACGGCGGCCGCGGCGAGGTTGGCGACGGTGTGGCCACGCCGTTTCGGCGGTGCTTCGGCTTCGGCCAGCCGTCCGGCGATCTCCTCGCGGATCCGTTGCCGGGTTTCGGCGTCGGGGGCGCCGGCCGAGCCCAGTTCGCGAAGGCCGCCGACGAGCGCGAGTTCACGCGCGAATTCGTCCTCTTCCGGAGTCGCGTCGCCGTCGACAAGGTCCGCGAAGCGGTCACCGTCCGCTCGCTCCCGTGCGAACCATCCCGGCACGCCCACGGTCCTGCTCCGTCTCTTGCGCTCAGCCCGGTCCTGACACCGGTCTGGCTTGGGAAACGAGTGGGAGCGCCCCAGGGTTACGGCAAGGCCGGGTGAGGAAGAAATATGGAACGTTAACGCAATCCGGTGGGCAGAAGTTGTGCCAAACGGCGTACCGCGCGGTGCTGGAGCGCCTTGATGGCGCCTTCGTTGCGTTTCATGATCGCGGCGGTCTCGGCGACCGAAAGCCCCTGCATGAACCTCAGCACGATGCATTCGCGCTGGTCTTCACCCAGTTCGGCGACACAACGCAGCAACTCGGCACGGGTCGCGCGGCTGATGGCCTGCTGTTCCGGCCCCGCGACGGCCTGGACGCCGACGTTCCCGATCGGCGCCCCGCTGGGTTCGGCGACCTCGTCGGTCACCACCTCCAGCCGGAACCGGCTCGACTTCACGTGGTCGAGGATGATGTTGCGCGCGATCGTGACGAACCAGGCGCCGACGTCACGCCCCTGGTAGCTGACCGACGTGATGCGGCGCAGCGCGCGCAGGAAGGTCTCGCTGGTGACGTCCTCGGCGAGATCCCGGTCGCCGAGGCGGAACAGGACGTAGCGGTAGACGACGTCGACGTAGCGGTCGTAGAGCCGTCCGAAGGCGGAAGTGTCGCCACCCTGCGCGGCGCTGACCAGCTCCCAGGCTTCGGCCTTCGCGGCTTCGGCGGCGGCATTGGTCTCTTCGGCGGTTTCGTCGTGGCTCGGGGCCTTGGCCTGCCGAGGCGACGACGGCGCCGGGGAGAGCCCGCTCCGGCGGAGGATGTGGCCCGCCAGCATGGAGACGGGATGGGGCGCGGGAAGGGTCACGGTGCACCTCCCGTTCCGGGCAGAGAAGACCGGCCCGCATGTCCCACCGCCGCGTGGGCCTGCAAGATCTGCACGTCCGGACTTCCTTTCTCACCATCGAGTGATCAACACCACTCGACGACGCCCAGCAGCATACGTGTAGTTACCGCGAAGTAGGTAGCGGTGCCGGGGTTACGGAACTGCGACGAAACCGAGTGACCCCCATGACGGTGGCCGAGATGACAAACTGGCAACGCCGTTCACCGAGGGAAGAGGTTCGCAGTTGAGCGCGGAGCAGGTTGCCGAAGGAAGCGTGCCCACTTTGCTCGCCGAGGCCGCCCGGCAGTGGCCAGGCAAGACGGCCGTCCAGGAGACCGGCGGCGGGGTCAAGCTGACTTGGGCGGAACTCGACAACGCCGCCCACATGCTGGCCCGTGCCCTGCTCGACGCGGGAATCGACCGCGGCGACAGGGTGGCGCTGCGGCTGCCGACTTCGGCCGCGTTCGCCGTCTCGCTCTTCGGGGCGCTGCGGGCCGGCGCGACCGTCGTCCCGATCTCGCCGCAGGCTCCGGTGGCGGAGCTGAACGGGTTGCTGGAGCACAGTGGCGCGCGGCTCCTCCTGGAGCGCGAAGCGACCGAGGAACTCCTCGAGGGGGTGACAAGCCTCTCACCGCCGGTTACCTCGGATGGAGTAGCCGAGCCGGTCGACGCGGCCGGGGCCGGTGAGGACATAGCCGTCATTTCGTACACCTCCGGAACGACCGGCCCGCCGCGCGGCGTGATGCTGTCGCACCGGGCACTGCTGGCGAACCTGGACCAGCTGAGCCGGATCGTCCCGACGCCGCTCGTGCACGGCGACCGCGTGCTCATCACCATCCCGCTGTTCCACGTCTACGGCCTCGGTCCGGGGCTGCTGCAGACCACGTCGGTCGGCGCGACGGCGATCCTTTCCGAGCGTTTCCTCGCCGAGCGAACCCTCTCCGACTGCGCCGAATACCGCGTGACCTCGATCGCCGGCGTGCCCGCGATGTACGCCGAGTTCGCCGCGATGGACCCGGAAGAGCTGGGTGCGGGGCTCTCCAGCATCCGGCGGATGACCTCGGGGGCGGCACCGCTGCACCCCCGGATCCTCGCCTCGATCCGCGGCGCCACCGGCCTGGACGTCTACGAGGGCTACGGCCTCACCGAATGCGCGCCGGTGGTCACCACGACGCTGGTCACCGGCTACCCGAAGCCGGGCTCGGTCGGGCGGCCACTGCCCGGGATCGAGATCCGGCTGGTCGACAGCGACGGCGACGCGGCGCCCGTCCCGCTCGACCCCGACGACCTCGGCGACACCTTCGACGAGGACGGCGGCACCGGGCTGGTGTCCATCCGCGGCGCGAACCTGTTCTCCGGCTACTGGCCCGACGGCGCGCACGGTCCCGACGAGGAGGGCTGGTTCCGCACCGGCGACGTCGGCTACCTCGACACCGACGGCGACCTGCACCTGGTGGACCGGGCGAACGACCTGATCATCGTCAACGGCTTCAACGTCTACCCGCACGAGGTCGAGAACGTGATCTCGATGCTGGACGAGGTCGTCGAGGCCGGTGTGGTCGGCGTCGTCGACGAGCGCACCGGCGAGGCCGTGAAGGCGGTCGTTGTCCCCGCGCCCGGAGCGTCGCTTTCGGAACAGCAGGTCGTCGAGCACTGCGCGGAGCATCTGGCCGGGTACAAGGTGCCGCACACCGTCGAGTTCGCCGAGTCGCTGCCGCATTCGGCGACCGGGAAACTCCGGCGCTTGCGCCTCAGGTAAGGATTGACGCATGGCGCACCACGTGACCGTCATGACCCGGACGGGCTGCCACCTGTGCGAGGTCGCGGAACAGGACATCGAGCGGATCTGCGGCGAACTCGGCGTCGCCTGGTCGGCGCAGGACGTCGACAGCGACCCGGAATGGCGGGCCGAATACGGCGACCGCGTGCCGGTGATCCTGATCGACGACGCCGAACACGGCTACTGGCGGGTCGAAGAGGACAGGCTCCGCAAAGCCTTGGCGTAAGACACTCGTAAGGGCGAACGGCCGACCTCAGGCCTCGCCCCTGGTGAAGATGGAGTCGTGGACGACGAACGCAGGCTCACCTTCCCGCAAGCCGCGCTGACCGGGCTGCTCGCCCTGGCCGCCGCGCTCGGCGTCGGGCATCTTGTCGCGGGCTTCGTCGGGTACACGGCCTCGCCGTTCATCGCCGTGGCGAACTTCGTCATCGACCACAGCCCGCACGCCGTCGTGGCCTGGGCCGAGCGGACGCTGGAGACCTGGGACAAACCCGTCCTCAGGTTCGGTCTCGCCGTCGTCTTGGTGCTGTTCGCACTGCTCACCGGACAGCTGTCGCGACGCAAGCCGCTGCCGGGCCAGGTGCTCGTCGGGGTCCTCGGCGCGGCCGGCGTCGCCGCGGTCTTCGTGCGCACCGACCTCGGGCAGATCTCCCTTCTGGCGCCGGTGGCCGCGACGGTCGCCGGACTCGCCGTCTTCACGTGGCTGCACCGGTTCTTCCGGCCGCCGGTGTTCTTCGACGACCGCGAAGGCGAGGGGCCGGACCGGCGGAAGGTGCTGATCACCGGGGCTTCCGTCGCGGCCGGAGCCGGTGTCGCCGCGCTGACCGGCCAGCTCGTCGGGACCCGGAAGAACGCCGACGAGTCGCGTGCCGCCGTCGGCAGGCTCGTCGCGGCCCGGAACGCTCCGCCGATCCCGCCGGACGCGGACTTCGTGAAGTTCGGCACCCCGCCGTATCTCACTCCTTCGAAGGATTTCTATCGGATCGACACGGCACTCGTCGTGCCGCAGGTCCGCACCGAGGACTGGCGTCTGCGGATCCACGGGATGGTCGACCGCGAAGTCACCTATACGTATGACGACATCCGCTCTCGGCCGTTGATCGAACGTGACGTCACGCTGTGCTGCGTTTCCAACGAGGTCGGCGGCCCGTACATCTCCAACGCGCGCTGGATCGGTGTCGACCTCCGTGACCTGCTGAACGAGGCGGGGGTGAAGCCCGGCGCCGAGCAGATGTTCGCGACCAGCGTCGACGGCTGGACCTGCGGAACTCCTGTCGAAGCCGCCATGGACGCTCAGCGGGGCGCGATGCTCGCCATCGGCATGGACGGTGAACCGCTGCCGATCGAACACGGCTTCCCCGCGCGGATCGTGATCCCCGGGCTGTACGGCTACGTGTCCGCCACGAAATGGGTGACCGACCTGGAGATCACCACCTGGCAGGCGCGCGAGGCGTACTGGCTCGGCCGCGGCTGGGGCCGCGAAGGGCCGGTGAAGACGCAGTCGCGGATCGATGCCCCCGGTTCGGCGGTGAACGCGGGCAAGGTCGTCGTGTCCGGGATCGCGTGGGCGCAGCACACCGGCGTCGCGAAGGTCGAGATCCGGGTCGATCAGGGGCCGTGGCGGGAGACCGTGCTGTCGGCCGAGACATCGAAGGACACCTGGCGCATGTGGTGGACCGAGGTCGACATCGCCGCTGGTCCCCATCGAATCGCCGTCAGGGCGACGGATCAGTCGGGCTACACGCAGACGGAAACGCGCGCCGGAACCGTGCCGGACGGCGCCACCGGCTGGCACACGGTGTCGGTCAACGCGCGTTGACGCGCGTGGAGGCCCCCTTCCCTCGGCTGAGCCGCGTGAAGGGGGCTTCACGCGGAACCGCTGGTGTGGGGTGAGGAACTCCATGTCGGCGGCGGAGCTGTTCGGGCGAGTTTGGGCAGGTCGCGATGCTTTGTCAGGATGCCGGCGGGCCTTCAGTGTCCACAAGGGACACCGCCGGTCGGTTGAGTGTCCGATTGATGTCGCTATGTACGGTTCTGCGCGGGGTCGTGAGTGCTAATGAGGGTTAGAACGACCCAAATCACTCACGACCCACTCGCGAAACCGCACAAGTCTCCCAAATCGGGCACATTTGTCTGGAAAAGTGTCCCTTATGGACACTGGCTACTCCTGACGTCGCCGCTTAAGTGCCCGGCATCGCGGCTGAGCCGCGTGAAGGGGCTTCACGAGGAACCGCTGGTGTGGGGTGCGTCATCCTCCCTACCAGTGACTTTGTGCCTGCGTTCACAAGTGGCTACCGTAGAGCCATCGCCGCCGATGGGCGCCCGGCATCGAACCGGACTCAGTGCCTCGGGTCAAGAGCCGATTTCCTGGTTCGGGCGACTCATGTACTCGGCAGGACCAGAGGGAGCGGACAAGCGTGGTGTCGCAACGAGGCCGGCGCACCCGGGTGACACCGGACGCCGACAACGCGCCCACCGCGGAGATGCCCGCCGTCGAGGCCGCCGCCGAACCGGAAGCGGTCCGCGCGAAGTCGATCCCCGAGGCCGCGGTCGCCCGTCTCGCCGTCTACCTGCGAGTCCTCTCCGGACTGGCCGAGCAGGGCGCGACCACGATCTCCAGCGAGGAACTCTCGCAGGCAGCGGGCGTCAACTCCGCGAAACTGCGCAAGGACCTCTCCTACCTCGGTTCCTACGGCACCCGCGGTGTCGGCTACGAGGTCGGCGTCCTGGTCAGCCAGATCGAACGCATCCTCGGCCTGACCCGCAAGCACAAGGTCGCCGTGGTCGGCATCGGTAACCTCGGCCACGCGCTGGCCAACTACGGCGGGTTCCCCGGCCGCGGTTTCCCGGTCGAGGCGCTGTTCGACCTCGACCCGGACCTGGTCGGCGTGCCGGTCGGCGGCCTCCCGGTCTCGCATCTCGACGAGATCCCCAAAGTCTGCGCCGAACGGCAGATCTCCATCGGCGTCATCGCCACTCCGCCCACCGCCGCGCAGTCGGTCTGCGACCGTCTTGTCGCAGGTGGCGTGCAGTGCATCCTGAATTTCGCCCCGGTGGTGCTGCAGGTGCCGCCGCATATCGAGGTTCGCAAGGTCGATCTCGCCGTCGAGCTGCAGATCCTGTCGTTCCATGTCGCCCGCCGCGCGGATCTGGCCGCTCATGGCAACGGTGGAGGGGACGCCGGCCCCGCGACGGCCGAGAATGGCAGCGTGAACGGCCACGGCAACGGAATGGTGGTGCGCTGAAATGAGCGTGTTGGCGGTCGGGCTCTCGCACCGCAGTGCCGAGCTGAGCACCCTGGAGCGCGTCGCGGTCCCCGCGACCGACGTGACCAAGGTGCTCCACGAACTGCAGCAGGCCGAGCACGTCAGTGAGGCGATACTCGTCTCCACCTGCAACCGCATCGAGGTCTACGCCGTCGTCGAGACCTTCCACGGCGGGCTGAACGACGTTTCCGACGTCCTCGCCCGCCAGGCCGGGATGCAGCCCGCGGACCTCTACGACTCGCTGTACGTGCACTACGCGGGCGCGGCGATCGAGCATCTGTTCTCGGTCACTTCGGGCCTGGATTCGATGGTCGTCGGCGAGACGCAGATCCTCGGCCAGATCCGGTCCTCGTACGCCACCGCGCGTGACGCCGGCACCGTCGGCCGCACCCTGCACGAGCTGATCCAGACCACACTGCGCGTCGGCAAACGGGTCCACAGCGAGACCGGTCTCGACCAGCTGGGCGCCTCGGTCGTTTCCGAGGCGCTGGCCGCGGCCGGGGACATCGAGGGCAAGCACGCGCTGATCGTCGGCGCCGGTTCGATGGGCGCGCTGACCGCGTCCCACCTGCGCAAGTCCGGCATCGGCGAGATCACCATCGCCAACCGCACCGAGGCCAGGGCGGCCCGGCTCGCCGCCTCGAGCGTCGAGCAGGGTGTACCCGCGAAGGCCGTGCAGATGAGCGGAATCGCGGCCGCGGTCGCCGAGGCGGACGTCGTCGTCTGCTGCACCGGCGCGCAGGCCGCGGTCTTCACCGCCGAGCACGTCCCGGCCCGCGACGGCCGTCCGCTGGTGGTGTGCGACCTCGGTCTCCCGCGCGATGTCGAGCACGACGTCGCCGAACTGGCCGACGTCACCGTGGTCGACCTCGAGACCATCCAGCGCCGCATGCGTGAGGCAGGCACCCCGACCACCGAACGCCAGACCGCGAAGGCCACCGGCATCGTGCTCGACGAGGTGCGCGAGTACCTCGCCGGACAGCGCAGCGCCGAGGTCACCCCGACGGTGACCGCGCTGCGGCGCCGGGCGGCCGAGGTGGTCGACGCCGAACTGCTGCGGCTGGACAACCGCCTGCCGGACCTCGAAGCCGGGGTCCGCGAGGAGGTCGGCCGCACGGTCCGCCGGGTGGTCGACAAGCTGCTGCACGCGCCGACGGTGCGCGTGAAGCAGCTGGCCGCCGAGACGGCCGACACCGACTACGCCAACGCGCTGCGCGAGCTGTTCTGCCTCGACCCGCAGGCGCCCGCCGCCGTGGCGAGTCCCACCGCTACGAAAGACAGTGATCATCAGTGAGCAGAGTCATCCGGATCGGGACGCGCGGCAGCAAACTCGCCCTCGCGCAGACCGGCACCATCGCCGACGCCCTGCGCGCCACCGGGGCCGAGGTCGAGCTCGTCACCGTGACGACCCCCGGCGACAAGTCGTCCGCGCCGATCCCCACGATCGGGGTCGGCGTCTTCACTTCCGCGTTGCGCGAAGCGTTGCTGCGCGAGGAAGTCGACGTCATCGTGCACTCGTACAAGGATCTGCCGACGAAACCGGAACCGGGCATCGTGCTCGCCGCCGTGCCGCGCCGCGAGGACCCGCGTGACGCGCTGATCGCCCGTGACGGGCTGACTCTCGGCGAACTTCCGCCCGGTTCGACCGTCGGTACCGGCTCGCCGCGACGCACCGCGCAACTGCGCGCGCTCGGTCTCGGTTTGGAAATCGTGCCGATCCGAGGCAATATCGACACCCGCATGCGCAAGGTGACCGACGGAGAGCTCGACGCCGTCGTCCTGGCGCGTGCCGGACTGGCCAGGATCGGCCGGGCGGAGGAGATCACCGAGACCCTCGACCCGATCCAGATGCTGCCCGCCCCCGCGCAGGGTGCGCTGGCGGTGGAGTGCCGGGCCGGAGACGTGGACATCGAGCACCTGCTCGGATCCACAGTGGACGATGAAGGCACCCGTGCCGTGGCGACCGCCGAACGGGCGTTGCTCGCGGCGCTGGAAGCCGGGTGCAGCGCACCGGTCGGAGCGCTGGCGGAGATCGTCGAGGACCTGGACGCCGAAGGACGGGTCGTCGAGCGGATCTCGTTGCGGGGCACCGCCGCCGTCGAAGCCGACGGGGAAGCGGTCGACATGGTGCGCGCTTCGGCGCTCGCCGAAAAGCACGAAGCCGAACAGCTTGGCCGGACAGTGGCCGCCGAGCTGCTCGACCTGGGGGCCGGCGCGCTGTCCGGCCCCGCCCAGTGAGCTGAGAGTGACAGTTACGGCCGCGATCGATTGCGGCCGCCTAAGAGGAGAACGCACAGATGACCCCCGCGCGTAAGACCACCGGGCGTGTCGCCTTCGTGGGCTCGGGCCCCGGTGACGCCGGTCTGCTGACCGTCCGCGCTCAGGAGCTGCTCGCCAAGGCCGAGGTCGTGGTGACCGACCCGGACGTCCCTTCGGGCGTCCTGGCCTTCACCGCGGAGGGCGCCGAAGTGCGCCCCGCCGTCGGCGAGGCCACCGAGGTCGCCAAGGACCTGGTGAACGAGGCCAAGGCCGGACGACTGGTGCTCCGGCTGATCGCCGGTGACCCGCTGACCCAGCCCGCCGTGGTCGCCGAGGTGCAGGCCGTTTCCCGGACCAGCGCCGTCTTCGACATCATCCCCGGCGTCTCGCCCGGCGCCGCCGTCCCGGCGTACGCCGGTGTCGCGCTCGGTGGCACGCACACCGAGGTCGACGTCCGCGGTGACGTCGACTGGGCCGCGCTGGCCGCGACCCCCGGCCCGATCGTGCTGCACGCGACCTCGGCGCACCTCGCCGAAGCCGCGTCCGCGCTGACCGAGCACGGCCTGGCGGCGACCACGCCGGTCGCCGTCACGTCGAACGGCACCATCAACACCCAGCGCACCCTGGACACCACGCTGGCCACCGTCGCGAACGAGGCAGGCGAGCTCGTCGGCCCGCTGATCGTGACCATCGGCCAGGCCGTCGGCCAGCGCTCGAAGCTGTCGTGGTGGGAGTCGCGCGCGCTGTACGGCTGGAAGGTCCTGGTGCCGCGCACCAAGGAGCAGGCCGGTGAGATGGCGGAGCGGCTTCGCGGCCACGGCGCCACCTCGCACGAGGTCCCGACCATCTCGGTCGAGCCGCCGCGCAGCCCCGCGCAGATGGAGCGTTCGGTCAAGGGTCTCGTCGACGGCCGCTACCAGTGGATCGTCTTCACCTCGACCAACGCCGTCCGCGCGGTGTGGGAGAAGTTCGAGGAGTTCGGCCTCGACGCCCGCGCGTTCTCCGGCGTGAAGATCGCCTGCGTCGGCGAATCGACCGCCGCGAAGGTGCGTTCCTTCGGCATCATCCCGGAGCTGGTCCCGGAGGGCGAGCAGTCCTCGGAGGGCCTGCTGGCCGAGTTCCCGCCGTACGACGACGTCCTCGACCCGGTCGACCGCGTCCTGCTGCCGCGGGCGGACATCGCCACCGAGACCCTGTCGGCCGGCCTCCGCGACCGCGGTTGGGAGATCGACGACGTGACCGCGTACCGCACCGTGCGTGCCGCGCCGCCGCCGGCCGAGACCCGCGAGATGATCAAGACCGGCGGTTTCGACGCGGTCTGCTTCACCTCGTCCTCGACCGTGCGGAACCTCGTCGGCATCGCCGGCAAGCCGCACACCCGCACGCTGGTCGCGTGCATCGGCCCGAAGACCGCGGAAACCGCCGTGGAGTTCGGGCTGCGGGTCGACGTCCAGCCCGAGAAGGCCGACGTCCCGCACCTGGTGGACGCGCTCGCCGAGCACGCCGCCCGGCTCCGCGCCGAAGGTGCGCTGCCGCCGCCGCGTAAGGCGAAGCGGGCCCGCCGCTCCTGATTTCGTGACGAAAACCCCCTTCTCCGCCTGATGCGGGAAGGGGGTTTTCTTCGTTAGCGAAACCTTGGCGAGCGCCAAGCGGTGCGGCTTAGCCTCGGTGATCCGACAATCGCTGGGGAGTGACCATGAAATCTCTTGTTCACGCAGGTACCGCTTTCAGTGTGCTGGCGCTCGGTTTCGCCGGGTTCGCGGGCACCGCCTCCGCCGCGGCGGTCCCGTTCGAGGTCTGTACTCCGCTCGGGTGCGCGGTGCAGAGCGTGCGGGGCAGCATCGAGCACTTAGGCGGCCAGACCCGGGTGTCGGTCACCGTCGCCGACAGTTCGCCCACCTCGAAACTCACCGCACGATTCGCCGTGTCCCCGCAGTCCACGGTGACCCAGGCCATCGCCGACAACGAGGTGAAACGGCTCGTGCTCACTTTGCCGAGCACGTCCACCATGCTGACCGTGACCGCCTGCGGCGGCGGGGGCTGCAACACGAAGTCCATTCCGCTGTAGCGCCTCGTGGTTGCCAAGTCCGTGAAGGCCTCAGGCCTTCACGGACTTGCCACTCACGAGCTGGTCAGCTGAAGAACTTCACGACCTCCGTGTAGGCGAGGTAGGCGAACATCGCGAGACAGATCCCGAGAAGCCCGTTGGAAAGCCACCGCGAGCGTCCTTCCCGTGGCACTCGCGACGTGTTCAGCAGCACCAGCAAGGTCGCGGCCAGGAACGGCATGAACAGCGCGCCCAGCACGCCGTAGATCACCGTGAGCTGGAAAGGCTGATCGAGGAACAGCAACGCCATCGGCGGAAAAGTCAGCCACAGCACGTAACCCCGGTACGCCCGACTGCGTTCGCCGGCCTTCTTCTCATACGCCTCAACGGTTTCGGTCGTGTTCGCGGGCAGCCGCAGAATGCGCCACCAGTCCGCGAAAAGCAGGCTCACGCCGTGCCAGACCCCGATCACCGAGGTGAACGAAACCGCGAAAAAGCCGATGAGGAACGGGATCCGTGCCCAGTGCCCGTAATCCGCGGCGAGCGTGTCGCCGAGGAACAGCAGGCCCTTGTCACCCGAGATGATCTTCTGGCCCAGCAGCAGTTCCGCGCCCACGATGAGCATCGCGATCACGAAGATCCCGGTCATGAGGTAGCCGACGGCGTTGTCGGTCCGCATCATCGGCAGCCACTTCGACGAGCGCCAGCCCTTCGCGAGCGTCCAGTAACCGTAGGCCGCCATGGTGATCGTGCCGCCGACGCCGCCGACCAGACCGAGGACGTAGACGAGCGAGCCGTCGGGCAGCGTGGGGACGGCGCCCTCGAACAGGGCGGTGAAGTTCGGCATGACGAGGATCGCGGTCCCGACCACGGTCACGAACATCACGCCGGTGAGCACCGTCATCAGCTTCTCGATGATCGCGTAGCGCCCGAACCACACCAGCGCGAAGCCGAGCAGGCCGCAGATCATCGCCCAGTACCGCACCGAGAGCGCGGGGAAGAGCGCGTTCAACGGCAGCCCCGACGCCGACATCGCGGTCGCGCCGTAGACGAACCCCCAGATCACCGCGTAGATCCCGAAGTAGATCAGCGCCCAGATCCCCAGCGTCCGCCAGCCGGACAGGATCGTCCGGCCCGACGTCAGATGCCAGCGGCCGACGGCCTCGGCCAGCGCGAGTTTGAAGATCGTCCCGACGAGCACCGCCCACAGCAGCGTGTACCCGAAGCGCGATCCCGCCACCATCGTCGCGACGAGGTCGCCCGCGCCGACGCCGGTCGCCGCGGCCATGATCCCCGGTCCGACCTGGCGCAGCCGGGCGCGCCAGCCGACGGGCGGTTCTTCCAGTTGGTCGGTCACCGTTGAACTCGACATGACTGGGAAGGTAACCCACGTCACACGGGGTACGAATCGGGCAAAGGTGACTCTTTACCGTTTCTTAGGGAAGGTCCGCCCGGCTGGACCAATGAGCCGTTCACCGCGCCTGCGGACCGCTTCTCGAGCGGGCGGGAGTACCGTCTATGGGGTGTTTCCCGAACATCGTCCCCGCAGGCTCCGTACCACTCCGGCGATGCGCAGGCTGGTCGGTGAGACGACGCTGCGCCCACGCCAGCTGATCCTCCCGATGTTCGTGGCCGAGGGCATCGACACGCCCCGCCCGATCTCGAGCATGCCCGGGGTCGTCCAGCACACCCGCGACACGCTGCGCAAGGCCGCCGTCGACGCGGTCAACGCCGGCGTCGGCGGCCTGATGCTGTTCGGCATCCCGAAGACCCGTGACGCCGAAGGCTCCGGCGCGATCGACCCGGACGGCATCCTCAACGTCGCCCTGCGGGACCTGAGGGCGGAACTCGGTGACGCGACGGTCCTGATGGCCGACACCTGCCTCGACGAGTTCACCGACCACGGTCACTGCGGCGTCCTCGACGCCGACGGCGCGGTCGACAACGACGCGACGCTGCGCGTGTACGCGGAAATGGGCTTGGCGCAGGCGGAAGCGGGTGCGCATCTGCTCGGGCCGAGCGGGATGATGGACGGCCAGGTCGGCGTCATCCGCGCCGCCCTCGACCGGGCCGGACGCACCGACACCGGCATCCTCGCCTACTCGGCGAAGTTCGCGAGCGCGTTCTACGGACCCTTCCGCGAGGCCGTCGATTCGCAGCTGAAGGGCGACCGGAAGACCTACCAGCAGGACCCCGGCAACGTGCGCGAAGCGCTGCGCGAGATCGAGCTGGACATCGCCGAGGGCGCGGACATGATCATGGTCAAGCCCGCACTGTCCTATTTGGACGTCATCAGGGCGGCGGCCGAGGCGTCGCCGGTTCCCGTCGCGGCGTACAACATCTCGGGCGAGTACGCGATGGTCGAGGCCGCCGCGGCGAACGGCTGGCTCGACCGTGAGCGCACGATTCTCGAGGTGCTGACGTCGATCCGCCGTGCCGGCGCGGACATGATCCTCACCTACTGGGCCGCCGAAGCCGCCGCTTGGCTGGACTGACCTCGTAAGTGGCTCGTGAGATGCCCTTGATCGACGGAAGATCCGGGACACTCAACGTCCCCGATCTTCCGTTGATCAAGCTCGTGTCCCACCCGGCCACGCCGGCCACCCGCACAAGCTCCACACCAGTGGGTAAACACGCACTACTTGTCCACGGTGAACAGGTCCAGGCTGTACTTCGGGAACCGGCCGGACACCGCGTAAACCCGGTCCTCCGCCCAGTAGTAGCGGTAGTGCCCCGCCGTCGGGCCGAAGTCGTCCCGATCGTCGTTCTTGATCTTGACCTCCGCGTACGGCGTCACGGCGCCATCGCCGACGGCGACCTTCACCACCCGCTGCGGGCCCTTCCTGTCGACCGGCGCGACTTCGGTGAGCACCTGACCGTCCTCGACGGCCATCGGCGTCATCACGGTGCCCTCGGGGATCTTCGCCTCCCATTTCCGTTGCCCGGACTTGAGATCCACGGCGACGAGCGCGTTCACGGTGCTCGCCTGCGGGGTGGTGACGGTGTACATCGTGTCGTCGGTGAAGACCGCGCGGCCGCCGTTGTGTTCGGTGCCCGACGCGTCCACTCCGAAGCCCATGCCGTCGGCGCCCGCGAGGCCGTCGGGCTCGTGGGACGTCCCGCCGTCGATCGTCGAAGTGACCTTCAGCTGGTCGTCGAAGACCTGGTAAATGCCTTTGGTGCTGTCGGAGGAGTACACGACGAGCGGCTTCAGCGACAGAATCCCGATGCCGACCAGCATCTGGGTCGCTCTCGGCAGGCTCTCTTCGAGTTCGACGTTCCCCGTCGCCGGATCCACCGAAAGCATGCTGAGCCCGTAGTCGCCGATGAGGCAGGTCATCACGAGGATGATTTTGCCGTCCTTGGGCGCGAGGTCGGCCGCCGAGCACGGATCCTCGTTGTCCGCCTTGCGGATCAGCGTCTTCGCCCATTTCTGGGTGCCGGTCGCCAGATCGAGCCCGGCGATGCCCTCCTCCTGGCCGACGAAGACGACGTCGCCGACGACCTGCAGCACCGCGACCTCGGGAGGTGAGGTCCCCGCCAGTTTCTGGGGCACCTTCAGCGGCTGCTTCCAGCCGAGTTCGCCGTTCTTCAGGTCGAGCACCGTCGCGTTCTCACAGGTCTTCTCGTCCCCGAAGCCGAGCGCGATCTTCCCGTCGGCCGGCGCGGCGGAGGCGCCGCAGAACCGGTTTTGGCCGTCCGGGACTTCGGTGAGCCAGTTCTGCTTGCCGTTCGCCCTGGCGAAAGAGGCCACGTACTTGTCGCGAACGACGACGATCGCGTCGTCGACCATCCACGACGCGAGGCCGTCGCGATACTCGGGGACGTCCTTCTTGTAGGCCGACAGCCGCCACTTCTCCGTCTTCACGGCGGGCGGGGCCGAGGACGCCGGGGGAGCGGCGGCGGGAGTACCGCCGTCGTCGTCACCGGTGAGCGCGATCGGGACGACCACCGCCGCGGCGACCACCACGACGACCAGCGGGATCAGCCAGTACAGGAACTTCTTGCCCCGCTTGGGCGGCGGTGGCTGCTGCGGCCAGCCGCCCGGGTACGGCTGCTGCTGCGGATAGCCGTGGCCCTGCTGCGGCCAGGGTTGCCGGCCCGGCCACTGCCCGCCGGGATGGTTCGGTGTGGTCATCGCGAAATCCCCAGTGGTCGTGTCGATTCGCGCATAAGCTACCCGGGCGGAAACCCTCTGGCCTGCGGAACCACGTAGGCTGCCTCGCGTGAGCGACAGCACAGCCGACGAAACGGACGACGAGCGCCGCAAGCGGGGGAGGGCACCCGACCCGCTCCTTCCCGGGCAGAAGCCCCCGGCGATCACCGTGCCGACGCCGATCACCATCTCCTTCTGGCTCTGGATCGCCACAGGCGTCGTGCTGGTGGCCGGTCAGATCGCCTTGCTGGTGTTGAAGCAGGAATTGACCGACGGGATCATCAAGCAGATCACCGCCAACCCGGTCCCCGGCCAGCCGGTCGACCCCGCGCAGATCGCCTCCGGGGTGAACACCCTGCTGTGGATGCTGCTCGGCGGCGCGATCACCTTCGCCGTCCTGTTCGCGTTGTTCGCCTACAAGGCCCGCGAGGGAACGCGTTCGGCCAGGACGGTGCTGACCGTGGGCGCCGTCTTCCTGGTGCTGGTGGAGCTGTTCGTCCTGCGCGGCACGCTCAACGTGTTCCTGCTGGTGGCCACGCTGCTGACCGCGATCGCGCTGATCCTGATGTACCTGCCCAGCGTTTCCGACTTCTTCCCGAAGGTCGGGCGCAAGCTGCCATGACGCCCGAGCCGTCCCTCTACGGCGAACCCGGCGTCGGCTGGACGGCGTTGCTCTGGGCACCGCTGTTCGCCCTCGCCGGGTTGCTCGCCGAACTGGCGACCGGCGGACCGGTGCACTGGGCTGCCTGGATCCTGGTCGCGGCGGGACTGGTGCTGATCACCGTGCCGTGGGTGTACGCGCGCCGCCGCTACCTCTCGCTCGAAGTCACCGCCGACGGCTTTCGGCAGGGCAGGGAGACCCTGGCGGCGGCCCGGATCGCCGAGGTACTCGAAGACGAGGAAGCCCCCGTCGGGTCACGGGTCCTCGGCGGCGGCTGGACGATCCCCAAGAAGCACGGCGAGGTCCCGTTGAAGCTCGACGACGGCGTCTTCGTCCGCGCCTGGGCGAAGGATCCCGACGCCCTCCGCGAGGCTCTCGAGGGTTTGGTGCGTGCTCGCACCACAGAGTCATGAGAAGCTGCTCACTGTGATCGACCTTCCCCAGCCGACCGGGGCCGACTTGTGGCCGCCGGAGGACGACCGGCCAGCGGCCCGGCTGCACAAACCCCTGCGCGCTCTGGTGGGGGTCGCCGAACTGATTCTCGCCGCGCTCGCGGTCTGGGGCGTCTTCGCCTGCTGGAAGGCCGGTGTCGTCCCGGTGCGGATCACCTACGGCGAATCGACGACGCTCGAATCGCAACGGTATTTCGGCGGCCCGCTCGCCGGTGCCATCGGGCTGGGCGTGCTGGCCGCGATCCTGGTGGTCGACGCGATCCGCCAGTTCCTGCTCGCGATGAAGACGCGACACCGCGCGCCCAGGGAGCCCCAGAACTGAGAGCCCGGCTCAGTTGAGCCAGACGACCGCGGCGTTGACCGCGGTCGAGAACAGCAGCCACAGCAGATACGGCACGAGCAGCGACGCCGCGAGCTTCGACCGGCGCGCGAACTCCATCATCGTGATGGGTACGACGAAGTCCAGGACGACGACGTCGGCCAGGGCCAGGACGTGGGCGCCGCCCGCGAAGAACAGCGGCGTCCACAGCAGGGTCAGCAGCAGGCAGACGCCGTAGAGGGCGAAGCCGCGCGTTTCGCCATCGGTCCGCCAGTAGCACCAGCCCGCGAAGGCGACCACGAGGAGCAAGGCCGACCACATCGGGCCGTAGAGCCAGCCCGGCGGTGCCCACGACGGGCGGGTCAGCGCGTTGTTCAGCTCGGACCGGGTGGCCACGGCCAGCGCGGCCACCACCCCCACGATCGCCGACATGGCGATGAATCCGGCCAGTGCTTGCCAGCGCAGGCGACGGTGGTGGGTCGGCGGTGGCGGCACCGTGGACACGTGGATTCCTCCGCGAGGGTTTCGGCGGGAGTGGTCCCCACCCTAGTGGGGCCGGTCACCCCGCGCCCGTATCCGCGAGACTCGGCGGCGGCTGTCCTCGGGGATTTGCGAGACTGGGGAGGTGACTACCGGAGTCGATCAGTCCAAGGCATGGTTCGAACGAGCGAAGGCCGTGGTCCCGGGCGGGGTGAACTCCCCGGTGCGGGCCTTCAACTCCGTCGGCGGGACCCCGAGGTTCATGGTCCGCGGCGAGGGGCCGTATCTCTGGGACGCCGACGACAACCGCTACGTCGACCTGGTCTCTTCCTGGGGGCCGATGATCCTCGGGCACGCGCATCCGGCCGTCGTTTCCGCCGCGCGCGAAGCCGCCGTCCACGGACTGTCGTTCGGCACGCCGACCCTCGGTGAGGTCGAACTGGCCGAGGAGATCATCGCGCGGGTCGCGCCGGTCGAGCAGGTCCGCCTGGTCAACTCCGGCACCGAGGCGACGATGAGCGCGATCCGGCTGGCCAGGGGATTCACCGGCCGGGCGAAGATCATCAAGTTCGCGGGCTGCTACCACGGCCACGTCGACGCGCTCCTCGCCGAAGCGGGCTCGGGCGTCGCGACGCTGGGTCTCCCGACCTCACCCGGGGTCACCGGAGCGCAGGCGGCCGACACGATCGTCCTGCCCTACAACGACCTCGACGCGGTTCGTAAGTCCTTTATGGACAATCCGGACTCGATCGCCGCGATCATCACCGAAGCCGCCGCGGGCAACATGGGCGCCGTCGCCCCGGTCGAGGGCTTCAACGCCGGGCTCAAGGAGATCGCGCACGAGCACGGCGCGCTGCTGATCATGGACGAGGTGATGACCGGGTTCCGCGTCTCGAAGGCGGGCTGGTTCGGCCTCGAAGGCGTCGCCGGTGACCTGTACACCTTCGGCAAGGTGATGTCCGGCGGACTGCCCGCCGCGGCCTTCGGCGGCCGCGCCGACGTAATGGCGAAGCTGGCCCCGGGCGGGCCCGTGTACCAGGCCGGGACGCTCTCGGGGAACCCCGTGGCCGTCGCCGCCGGGCTCGCGACGCTGCGCGCGGCCGACGACGCCGTGTACGCGGCCCTCGACACCAACGCGAAGCGGCTCGGCGACCTGTTCGACCGGTCGCTGACCGAGGCCGGTGTCACGCACACCGTGCAGTACGCGGGCAACCTGGTCAGCGTGTTCTTCAGCGACAGCCCGGTGACGAACTACCCGGGCGCGCAGGCCTCGGAGACCTGGCGGTTCCCGGCGTTCTTCCACGCCCTGCTCGACAACGGCGTGTACGCGCCTCCGAGCGCTTACGAGGCGTGGTTCGTCAACGCCGCCATGGGTGACGCCGAGTTCGAGATCATCGAGTCCGCGCTGCGCGTGGCCGCTCGTGCCGCGGCCGAGGCGGTACAGGCGTGAGCGAGACGACGATCGTGCACCTGCTCCGCCACGGTGAGGTGCACAACCCGGACAAGATCCTCTACGGCCGCCTGCCCGGATTCAAACTCTCAGACCGTGGTCAGCGCCAGGCGCTGACGGTCGCCGAAGCCGTCGCGACGCACGACATCACCCACGTCGTCGCTTCGCCGCTTCAGCGCGCGCAGGAGACCGCCGCGCCGATCGCCGCCGCGCACCGGCTCGACGTCGACACCGACGAGCGGCTCATCGAGGCGGACAACCAGTTCGAGGGCGAGCGGGTCGCCGTCGGCGACGGCGCCCTGCGTCAGCCGAAGCATTGGCCGAAGCTGGTCAACCCGTTCCGGCCGTCCTGGGGTGAGCCGTACGTCGAGATCGCGCACCGCATGCTGGGCGCGATCCACCGCGCGCGGCGGGCGGCCGAGGGACACGAGGCGCTGTGCGTCTCGCACCAGCTGCCGATCTGGACCGTGCGGCGGTTCCTGGAGGCCAAGCGGCTCTGGCACGACCCGCGCAACCGGCAGTGCTCGCTCGCGTCGCTGACCAGCCTGGTCTTCGAGGGTGAAGAGCTCGTGCGGATCGTCTACAGCGAGCCCGCCGGCACGACCGATCCGAAGGTGACCGGGGCATGAAGCGGTTCCTGGCGGCCGTCGTCGGGCTGGCGCTCGTCGTCTCGGGCTGCACCACCGGCAAGGACGCCGTCGTCACCGGCGGCTCCTTCAACTTCGTTTCGCCCGGCGGGAAGGTCGACATCACCTACGACGTCGCCGACCGTCAGCAGTCGCCGACGCTGTCCGGCGACGACCTGATGAACGAGGGCAAGCAGCTCTCGATCGCCGACTTCCCCGGCAAGGTCGTCGTGCTGAACCTGTGGGGCCAGTGGTGCGGGCCGTGCCGCGTCGAGGCGCCCGAGATGCAGAAGGTCTACGACCAGACCAAGGCGTCCGGTGTCCAGGTCGTCGGCATCGACCTGCGGGACAACGACCGCGCGCCGGCGCAGGACTTCATGCGGGACCGGAAGCTGACGTACCCGTCGATCTACGACCCGTCCGGGCGGACGTTGCTGCAGCTGTCGGGCTATCCGCGCAACATCATCCCGTCGACGATCGTGCTGGACAAACAGCACCGCGTCGCGGCGGTCTTCCTGCGGGACCTGCTCGCGTCGGACCTGCTCCCCGTCGTTCAACGCTTGGTCGCCGAACCTGTCTGACGGTCTGGTTATCCTCCTCATCTCGGGCCGCGCGGCGGCTCTGAACTGGGGAGAAGGAAATGACGACTGCTTCAGACGTGCCCAGATCCGGGCAGCAGGACGCCGAGGCGATGATCGCCGAGGCCAAGAAGGCCTTCGGGGTGATGGTCGGCGCGCTCGTGGTGATCTGGGCAGTCCAGATCTTCAACGCGCTGGACGGCTACGGTGTTTTCGAGACCGGAGCACGGGCGCGGGACGTCAGCACGCTGCCCGCCATCCTCTGGGCACCGTTCGTCCACACCGGTTGGGACCACATCGAGGCCAATTCGGGCCCGCTGTTCATCTTCGGCTTCCTCGCCGCGTATCGCGGGGTGAAGAAGTTCCTGGGTGTCACGCTGCTGATCGCCATGACAAGTGGCCTCGGCGCCTGGTTCCTGACGCCGTCGGGCCTGATCGGCTTCGGCGCGAGCGGGCTGGTGATGGGCTTCTTCGGGTACGTGCTCGTGCGCGGGATCTTCGATCGGCACAAGCTCGACATCGTCATCGGCCTGGTGATGGCGCTGTGTTTCGCCTACCAGTTCGCCGGCCTGTTCCCGCAGGGTGAGCTGGTGAGCTGGCAGGCGCACCTCTTCGGCTTCCTCGGCGGCCTGATCGGTGGCTGGGTGTTCCGGGACCGCCGTCCCAAGCCCGAGGTCACCGCACCCGCGTTCCCGACCATCCCGCTGACCCCGCCCGACTCTCCCAAGTAGCCCGCATTTCGTCCTCTAAATGCGGTAGTTGCCCCACGCAAGGACCGCATTTAGAGGACGAAACGCGTCGAAGCGGGTAGGACCAACGTCCTGACCGGGTGCGACGTAGGTCCCGTTGGGGACGCCCCGGCGCTTTCACCTCGACCACACTGCCTACGCTCCTTTGCGTGAACGGTGTGACCGAGCTGGCCCTCTCCGGGCCGCTGCTGCTCGCGGCGGGTGTCGCGCTGCTGGCCGGGGCGATCTCCTTCGCGTCACCGTGCGTCGTCCCGCTGGTGCCGGGGTATCTCGCGTACCTGGCGGCGCTGGTCGGCGCGGACGCCCCCGCGGTCAGTGCCGATGAAGAGCGCAAGAAAGGCCGTTACGCCGTCGTCGGCGCGGCCGCGCTGTTCGTGCTCGGGTTCACCGTCGTCTTCGTGGTGACGCTGGGGACGCTGGTGTGGATCGCCGCCGTCGTCCAGATCAACATGGACCTCCTCCAGCGGCTCGGCGGCGTGCTGACGATCGCGATGGCGCTGGTCTTCCTCGGCTGGATCCCCGGGCTGCGCCGCGAGTTCCGTTCGCACCACGTGCCGCGCGGCGGTCTGTGGGGCGCGCCGGTGCTCGGCGCGGTGTTCGGCCTCGGCTGGACGCCGTGCATCGGGCCGACGCTGTCCGCGGTCATCTCCATGGCCAGCGCCACCGGCGGGGCGGCGGCGCGCGGGTACGTGCTGATCCTGGTCTACTGCCTCGGCCTCGGCCTGCCGTTCCTGCTCATCGCGTTCGGTGCCCGCTGGGCCGTCCGCGCCACCGACTGGCTGCGCCGCCACGGTCGTCAGGTGCAGGTCTTCGGCGGCGCCGTGCTGCTGATCGTCGGCGTCCTGCTGGTGACCGGACTGTGGGGCGACATGACCGGCTGGATGCGGAACACCCTCGTAACCGACCTCAGGCTGCCCTTGTGACCACCACCGAAGCACCGCCCAAGAAGGAATACCGCCAGACGCCGCTGAAGCGCGCCCTCGCCTTCCTTCGCAACACCTGGCGTGGTCTGACGTCGATGCGCACCGCGTTGGTGCTGCTGTTCCTCCTCGCGCTCGCCGCGATGCCCGGCGCGCTTCTGCCGCAGCGGAACCTCAACGCCGCCAAGACCGACGAGTACATCGCCGCGCACGGCTGGTGGGGCGAACTGCTCGACCGTACGCAGTTCTTCGAGGTCTACGGCAGCGTCTGGTTCTCGGCGATCTACATCCTGCTGATGGTCTCGCTCATCGGTTGTCTCGCGCCGCGCAGCCTCGAATACGCGAAGGCGATGCGCGCGAAGCCGGTGCTCACGCCGCGCAAGCTCTCGCGGATGCCGCATCACCTGTCCACCACGACCGACCGGCCCCCCGAGACGGTCATGAAGGACACTCACGCACTGCTCAAGGGCTGGCGCCGCGTAGAGCGCGAAGAGGCCGACGGCGGCCGAAGCATCTCCGCCGAACGCGGATACCTCCGCGAGACCGGCAACCTCGTCTTCCACTTCGGCATGCTCGGCCTGATCATCTTCTTCGCGCTCGGCAAGCTCTTCGGCTACGAAGGCCAGGTCATCGTCCAGGCCGACAACAGCCCGTGGTGCAACTCCGGCATCCTCGGCTACGACACCTTCAACGCCGGCTTGCGCGTCGACGGCACCGACCTCAACGCCTTCTGCATCCGGCTGAAGGACTTCGAAGCGCGCTACACCGAGGCCGGGCAGGCGAACTACTACCACTCCAACCTGGAGTACCAGTCCGGCGAAGACCTGAAGACCGGCGCTTGGAAGCCATACGGACTCGAGGTCAACTCGCCGCTGCGCACCGCCGGCGACCGCGTCTACCTGCTGAACTTCGGCTACTCCCCGAAGTTCACGGTGACCTTCCCGGACGGCACCGTGCGCTCCAACATCACGCCGTGGCGTCCCGCCGACGAGCCGACGAAGCTCTCCGAAGGCGCCACGAAGATCGACCAGCCCGGCATCACCGACGCGGTCGAACGCCGCACCCGGCAGCTCGCGATCACCGGCCTGCTCGCCCCGACCGCGTTCATGCACGGCAACGTGCTGACGTCGTCGCGGCCCGAGGCGAACAAACCGGCCGTCGCCGTCGACATCTATCGCGGCGACCTCGGCCTCGACGCCGGACGAGGGCAGTCGATCTTCCAGATCGACCAGTCGCTCGTCGAGGACGGCAGGCTCAAGAAGCTCACCCGGCAGAACCTGAACCAGGGCCAGGAAACCGTGCTGGACGACGGCACGAAGGTCCGCTTCGACGGTGTACAGGAATGGGTGGCGATCCAGGTCTCGCACGATCCCGTGCAGGGCTGGGTGCTGGTCTGCGCGATCGCGATGCTGCTCGGACTGGCGGGATCGTTGCTGGTCAAACGGCGTCGCGTGTGGGTCCGGGTGACACCGGCGCGCGAAGGTGAGACGGGTACCGTGATCGAGGTCGCCGGGCTGGCGCGCACCGATCAGGCGGGCTACGGCGAAGAGTTCCAGCGGATCAGCGACAAGCTGGTCCAGGGGCAGAGAGGCAACTAGAGGTCATGCCGATCAACGAGACGCTGTCCCAGTACAGCGACTACTCCTACACCACCGCGACGGCGATCTACGTCCTCGCGTTGATGTTCACCCTCGTCGAGCAGGGTTTCGGCGCGAAGGGCCGTCTGGCGGCGGAGCGCAGCAAGCAGCGCGTCCGCGAACTGGTCGGCGCCGGCGGTCCGTCGGTGACCTCCGTGACCCCCGCGGAGCCTCCGCGCGAGGTCGGCCGCCCCGAGCGCATCGGCCGCATGGGCGCCGCGCTGCTGGTGCTCGCCGCGCTGCTGCACCTGTCCGCGATCGTGCTGCGCGGGCTCGCCGTGCACCGCGCGCCGTGGGGCAACATGTACGAGTACGGCATGGCCACGACCTTCATCGCGGTCCTCACCTGGCTGGTCATCCTGCGGAAGTTCCCGGTCCGCCACCTCACCGGCTTCCTGCTGCTGCCGGTCGTGATCCTGATGTTCGTCAACGGCACCATGCTGTACACGACGGCGGCGCCGGTGCAGCCCGCCCTGCAGTCGTACTGGCTGATCATCCACGTTTCCGCGGCCATCATCGGTTCCGGCGTCTTCCTGGTGCCCGGCGTCGCGAGCGTGCTCTACCTCTTCCGCGCCGCCCACGACGAGAACCCGGCCAAGTTCGCGCGGTTCGGCCCCAAGCTGCCCACCGCGGACGTCCTCGACCGCATCGCCTACCGCACGACCATCTTCGCCTTCCCGGTCTTCACCTTCGGCGTGCTGTGCGGCGCCGTGTGGGCCGAGGCGGCGTGGGGCCGGTTCTGGGGCTGGGACCCGAAGGAGACCGTCGCGTTCGTCGCGTGGGTCGTCTACGCGGCGTACCTGCACTCCCGCGCCACCGCGGGCTGGCGCGGGAAGCGGGCGGCGATCATCAACATCGTCGGGTTCTCGGCGACGGTGTTCAACCTGTTCTTCGTGAACCTGGTCACGGTCGGTCTGCACTCCTACGCCGGGGGCTGACCGACGCCGCTGCACACGAGCCGACTACCGTCGATACTTGAGGTAGTGGGGGAAGACGTGCGCGGAGGAGGAATTCAGCGGTGACCGGACCCAGCGAAGAATCGGCTCCTGGCCACCCCGAACCCACCGAGAGCGTCCAGCCCTCGGAGCTGTTCTCCGAGGACAGGACGGACTCGGCGCCGCATCCGAACCCGAGCGGCTTCGAAGCCGAGCCGACGCAGGTCGTCCAGCCTCAGTACCCGCAGCAGGCCCAGCAGGCGCAGTACGCGCCGCAGCCCGCCCAGCAGCAGCCGCCGCTGCCGCAGCCCTCGCACGGGCAGTACCAGCAGCCGTACGACCAGAACCTGCCGCCGTTGCAGCCGCAGCCACCCCAGCAGCAGCCTCAACAAGCCCAGTACCCGCCTCAGCAGCAGTACGTGCCCCAGCAGCCGGTCCAGCAGCCCGCCGTGCCGGGGCTGCCGCAGCCGCAGGGGCGGCACGCGCTCCCGGACGAGCTCGCCACCGCGAGCCTGGTCAAGCCGCAGAAGCGCAAGCCGCAATCGGGCTGGCGCAAGGCCGTCTACGTCGGCACCGGCAAGCTCATCAACCCTGGGGAGAGCCCGGCCGACACCCGCAAGCGCGAGCTGATCGCGCAGATCAACCAGCCGCTGCGCGGGTGCTACAAGATCGCGATGCTGAGCCTCAAGGGCGGCGTCGGCAAGACCACCACGACCACCACGCTGGGCTCGACTTTCGCGTCGCTGCGCGGTGACCGCGTCGTCGCCGTCGACGCCAACCCGGACCGCGGGACGCTGTCGCAGAAGATCCCGATCGAGACCACCGCGACCGTGCGGCATCTGCTGCGGGACGCGGACAAGATCACCAGGTACAGCGACGTCCGCTCGTACACCTCGCAGGGCGGAAGCCGGCTGGAGATCCTCGCCAGCGAACAGGATCCGGCGGTTTCGGAGGCGTTCTCCGAGGACGACTACCGGCGCACGGTCAACCTGCTGGAGCACTTCTACAACATCGTGCTCACCGACTGCGGGACCGGTTTGATGCACTCGGCGATGAAGGGCGTCCTGGACGTCGCGGACGCGCTGGTGGTGGTCTCGTCAGGCTCCGTGGACGGCGCGCGCAGTGCTTCGGCGACGCTCGACTGGCTCGAGGCGCACGGCTACGGCGACCTGGTCAAACGGTCTGTCGCGGTGATCAACTCGGTGCGTCCGAAGGGTGGCTCCGTCGATCTCGACAAGCTCTCCGCGCACTTCGGCGCACGCGTCCGGTCGGTCTGCCGGATCCCGTTCGACCCGCACCTGGAAGAGGGCGCCGAGATCGAACTGGACCGGCTCGGCGCCGACACCCGGCTGGCGCTGCTGGAACTGGCCGCCACCGTCGCCGACGGTTTCGGGGGCCAGCAGTACCGCCAGGTCCAGCCTTAAGTCCTACTCTTTGTCCTCGTCTTTACTCTTGCGCTGTTGCTCACCGAGCTTGCGCAGGAAGTCCGGGTCGTCGTCCGGGGCCAGCGTCGGCCGCGACGAGGGCACCCCGACACGCTCGATCCCGAACGCGCGCCACAAGACAACGGCGACGGTGAGCGCTCCGATGGCCGCGAGCAGATAGATCATGCTCGGTCCCTTTCCGCGTGGAGGACGTTGCTCAGTCCCACGAGGCTAGCCTCTTTACCGCGCACGGGGGGACCTACGGATACCCCAATGTGACGAAGGGCCGTTTGGAGCCCTTCGTCACCGGAGTCCTTTATGCGTAAAACGCGAGGTCAGACCTTGCGGGCGGGTTCGCTGGCGTCGGTGGTCAGCTCGGCGAGGAGCTCGTTCACTTCGGCCTCACGGAACCGGCGGTGCCCGCCGGGAGTGCGGATCGAGCCGATCCGGCCCGCGGTCGCCCAGCGGGTCACGGTCTTGGGGTCGACCCGGAACAGGGCCGCCACTTCGCCGGGGGTGAGCAACCTTCCGCCCATCGTCGCGGTCATTTTCCGCCTCCTTCACGGTTCCAGTGCTAAACCGGAGGCGGGCCCAATGCCCGTCGTGCCGGGGTAGCCAACACGGCAATCGTTGCATCTCACCCGTCAGGTACTCGAACGGTTGTCCAATAGTAAAGAGCCCTTAAAGGGCAAAACCGACAAGCGAGACATGCACGCCGGGGCGCACCGGTCTTGTCACAGCGGTACGAAAAACCCGCCCTTGTCATGCGAATCGGCGCATGGCCCCTAGGGTGTAGCGGTGGACCAGGTGGATCGGAAGATCATCGCGGCATTGCGGGAGAACGGGCGGGCTACCTACGCCGACCTCGGCCGATCGGTCGGCCTCTCGGCCTCATCGGTGCACGAGCGGGTCGGCAAACTCGAAGCCGCCGGGGTGATCACCGGCTACCACGCCATGGTCGATCCCAGCACCGTCGGACTCGGGGTGACGGCGCTCGTCGGCATCCACCCCACCGACACGGCGACCGAAGACGACGTCGCGGCCGCGCTCGGGGCTTTGGACGAGGTCGAAAGCTGCTACGCCGTCGCAGGTGACGAGGCGTTCGTCGTCAAGGTGCGGGTGGCGACCGTCGACGACCTGGAGCGGACGCTGGGCAGGCTGCGGCGGATCCCCGGCGTCGGCCGGACGAACACCACCGTCGTGCTTTCCACCCGCTTCGAGGGACGGCCCAACAACGCGGGTCTGGAGGACGGCCGCGACGGCAACGCGTAGCCTGCGTTGATGTGAGCGACACTCCGGAAACCGCCGATCACCTCGCCCGTGACCTGACGCTGTACGTACTGGCCAGGTTCCTCCTGGTCGGGGTCATCGGTGGCGGGTTGCTGCTGGTCAACGTCCCGCTGCTGGTCGCGTTGCTGATCGGCCTGGTCGTCGGGCTGCCGCTGGGGCTGCTGCTGTTCCGCCCGCTGAACGCGCGCGTGACCGCCGGGCTCGCCCGCCGCAACGAAAAGCGCGCCCGCGCCCGTGCCGAACTGCGCTCCCAGCTGCGCGGCGACCGGGTGGACGGGACAGCGTGAGCCGGCTCCACAGCCGCAGCTGGGTCCGCGAAGCCGTCCGCATCATCGAGGCCGACGCGAACCGCAGCGCGGATACGCACCTGCACGTCTTCCCGCTGCCCGCGGAGTGGGGGATCGACCTTTACCTGAAGGACGAGTCCGTCCACCCGACCGGCTCGCTCAAGCACCGGCTCGCGCGTTCCCTGTTCCTGTATGGACTGGTGAACGGCCAGATCGGGCAGAACACCGTGCTCGTCGAGGCCTCCAGCGGCTCGACAGCGGTCTCGGAGGCGTACTTCGCCCGGATGCTCGGGCTGCGGTTCATCACCGTGGTGCCGCGGAGCACCTCGCCGGAGAAGATCGCGCTCATCGAGTTCTACGGCGGCGAGTGCCACTACGTCGACCGTGCGCCGGACATGTACCCGGAGGCCGAGCGGCTCGCTTCGGAGTGCAACGGCCACTACCTCGACCAGTTCACCTACGCCGAACGCGCGACGGACTGGCGCGGGAACAACAACATCGCCGAGTCGGTCTACGCGCAGATGCAGTCCGAGCGGCATCCCGTGCCGACGTGGATCGTGGTCGGCGCCGGAACCGGCGGCACGAGCGCGACCTTCGGCCGCTACGTGCGCTACAAGCGGCACACCACGAAGATCGCCGTCGTCGACCCGGAGAACTCGTCGTTCTACGGCGCCTGGGAGACCGGAGCGCTCGACTACGCGACCGGCATGCCTTCGCGGATCGAGGGAATCGGACGGCCGCGCGTCGAGCCGTCGTTCGTGCCCGGCGTGATCGACGAGATGCTGCAGGTACCGGACGCCGGTTCGCTGGCGGCCATCCGCCTGCTGCGCGAACAGACCGGCCACTGGGCGGGCGGCTCGACCGGCACGAACCTCTTCGGCGCGTTCACCCTGATCTCGCGGATGATCTCGGAAGGCCAGGCCGGCAGCGTCGTCACGCTCCTGTGCGACGGCGGCGAGCGATACGCCAACACGTACTACAACGACGAGTGGCTGGCGCAGAAGAACATCGACATCGCGCCTTATCTGGAGATGTACCAGGAGTTCCTGGTGAGCGGGAAGTTCGCTCCGGAGAGCTAAAGGTCTCGTGAGTGGTAATGACGGTTCTAACCGTCATTACCACTCACGAGGCCTGGCACCTACGGCGGGTGAGCCGGGTAGCGGCCGGTCCGTGAAGGACTCCTTGAGGGACCCTGAGTCCCCTGAAGTTCCCCTCACTCGTCCCGGAAAGCCATCACGAGCCTCAGCAGCACCTCAGTCACTACGGCTGCGCGTGAAGGCCCCCTTCACGCGGCTCAGCAAAGGAAACTCGACCTTCACACCTTCCCCAGTACGTGATGGTCCCCATCACTGCGCCTAGCGCAAGGAAGGGGGCCATCATGTACTTCACGCGAGCAAGCCCGCAGGCTGCAGTAGCGAGTGGGTCGGGTTGGTCGTGAGTGGCGATTCGGGTTATTGAGGGGTAAGGCAAACGTGTCGTGTCGCGGGCTGTGGTCGCTGCTGCCTACGCGTTTCCCTGGTGGTGAAGGCTTCCTTGCCTACGCTGACGGTAGTGAAGGAGCCCTTCACTACCGTCAGGCGTGATCCCTGGTGACAGTGGGACGGCTGTGACATCAACGTCCCGTCTTGAAGTCCGTGAAGGCCTCCTTGAGGGACCCAGAGTCCCTCAAGGAGGCCTTCACGGACTTACCACCCACCACGCCACCTTTGCCTTACCCCTCAATAACCCTCTTTATCACTCACGACCCCCTTCGAAACCGTACATATAGGCATCAATCGGACATGAAGTCGTCCAATGGTGTCCCCTGTGGACAGTCAAGGAGGCCCCACTGTCTCAGTGGGGAGTCCTTGATTGCGACCAGTCCGCGAAGGCCTCCTTCGACCTTCAGGGTAGGGAAGGGGATCTTCACGTCAGCGAGGCGATCACGCCATGTTTGCCTTACCCCTCAATAGAACCCGAATCGCCACTCACGACCACCGCGCCCTACCTCGCCACCGTCGCACACGCGTTTCCCAGTACCTGACCGTCATTACCACTCACGAGGCGTTCTACAGCGCGAGCGCGACCGCCGTCAGGATCGCCCAGCCCAGCATGGCGAACCCGGTGTCCCGCAGCGCCGGGATCAGCGCGCGGCCCTGTTCGCCGCCGCCGACGGCCTTGACCGACTTCAGCAGCAACGGCGCGGTCAGTAGGCCCAACAGCGCCCACGGCGTCACGAAGGCGAGCAGCACGCTGACGACGTACGGCACCGCGACCAGCACCAGGTAGAGCCGCCGGGTGCCCTTGTCGCCGAGCCGGGTGGCGAGCGTGCGCTTGCCGGACTCGATGTCGGTCGGGATGTCGCGGAGGTTGTTGGCGGTCAGCACGCCGGTCGAGAACGAACCGACGGCGACCGCGCAGCCGAACGCCGTCCAGCTGATCTGTCCGGCTTGGACGTACACCGTGCCCAGTACGCCGGCCAGCCCGAAGAAGACGAAGACGGCGATCTCGCCGAAACCGTAGTAGCCGTAAGGCTTCTTGCCGCCGGTGTAGAACCAGGCGCCGAGGATGCAGACCGCGCCCATCGCCAGCAGCCACCACAGCCCGCTGATCGCGACGAGCACGAGTCCGAGGACCCCGGCGAGCCCGAGTGCCACGAGAGCGGCCGCCAGGACCGCCTTCGGCTTCGCGGCACCGGAACCGACCAGCCGCAGCGGGCCGACGCGGTTCTCGTCGGTGCCGCGGATGCCGTCGGAGTAGTCGTTCGCGTAGTTGACGCCGACGATCAGGGCCAGCGAGACCAGGAGCGCGAGAACCGAACGGGGCCAGGAGAAGCCATCGAGCGCGACGGCCGCGCCGACCCCGGCGACCACCGGCGCCACCGCGTTGGGCAGCGTCCGGGGGCGCGCCCCTTCGATCCATTCACCAGCAGTCGCCATGCCGCCATTCTGGCCCTGGCCACTACCGGTCGGTACGTGGGGCTACTCGCATTTCGTCCTCTGCTTGCGGCATCGAGTCACCGCCAGCAGAGGACGAAACGCGCTACTTCACGTCGAGGACGTCTTCGAGCGTCCAGGTGAGCGTGCCGCTGTTCGGAACGGCGATTTCCGGTTCGTCCGCCAGCGCGGGTCCGGCCAAGGCGACCAGACCCATCGTGACGGCGGTGCAGGCCAATACTGTGCGTGTCCAGCGCGTCATGCTTAAGACGTAAACCCGCGGGTAATGACTCTGTCAACAAAGTCCCAGTAATCGGTGGGAAATTCACGACCTTAGTAGGAGATCCCGGACCGCCGCCCTATCGACCTTCCCCGGGCCTCGCAACGGTAGTTCTTCGGTGAATTCGACCCGCTTCGGCGCGGCCGCCGCACCGGCTTCTTCGCGGCACGCCGCGCGCAAGGAATCGACGTCGCAACCAGCGCCGACGACGAGCGCGACGACCGCTTCACCCCACTCGGGATCGGGTACGCCGACCACGCACGCGTCGCGGACTCCGGGCTGTGCGGTCAAAACCCGTTCCACGGCCGCGGCGGCCACCTTCACCCCGCCGGTGTTGATCATGTCGTCGATCCGGCCCAGGATCTCCAGCCGCCCATCGGGCCCGAGCCGTCCGCGGTCGGAGGTGCGGAAGCGGCCCCCGTCGAACGCTTCCGCGGTCAGGTCCGGCCGAAGCCGGTAACCGTGCGCGAGGACGTCCCCGGCGACGCAGACCCGCTCGTCGTCGAGTTCGATCCGGACGCCGTCGAGCGGCACGCCGTCGTACACGCAGCCGCTCGCCGTCTCGCTCATGCCGTACGCGGGCACGATCTTCACGCCCGCTTCGGCCGCGCGCTCCCGCAGGTCCGCGGTGGTCGCCGCGGCACCGATGACGATCGCGTCGAACGCGCGGGCCGCGGCCAGCCCCGGCCCGTCGTCGTCGAGCAGCCGCCCGAGCTGGGTCGGGACGAGCGCGGTGTAGCGCGGTCCGTCCAGCGCGAGGAGCGGCGCGGCGGCCTCGGCGAAGTCGCCGGGCCGGAAACCGGAGGCGTGCAGCACGGCGGGCGTCGTCCCGGCCAGCAGCGAGCGGACCAGCACCTGCAGCCCGCCGATGTACCGCGCCGGAGTGGCGAGCAGCCAGTGCCCCGGCCCGCCGAGCCGCGCGTGGGTCGCGTTCGCCGACGCGGCCAGCGCGGCGGCCGAGAGCAGGACGCCCTTGGGTTCGCCGGTGGACCCCGAGGTGGCGATGATCACCGCCGTCCCGGGCTCGGCCGGGCGCGTCGGCTCCATCGCGTCGCGCAGGGTCTCCGACGCGTAGGGGAGGACGGCGGGACCGCCGCCGAGCGCCTCGGCCAGTGCCGTGGTCAGCTCGGCGATCGACTCCGGACTCCCGTCCACTCCTACCGCACGCATCCCGCCAGCCTACGTCGCGCGTTTAGTCCTCTGAATGCGATCGTTGCGCACGCAACTACCGCATTCAGAGGACTAAACGCGGCGGGCGTCAGTAGTAGTACGGGAAGGCCGACCAGTCGGGGGACCGCTTCTCCAGGAACGCGTCGCGCCCTTCGACGGCTTCGTCCTGCATGTAGGCCAGCCGGGTGGTTTCTCCGGCGAAGAGCTGCTGGCCGACCAGGCCGTCGTCGGTGAGGTTGAACGCGTACTTCAGCATCCGCTGCGCCGTCGGCGACTTGCCGTTGATCGTCCAGGCCCAGTCCAGCGCCTCGGTCTCGAGGTCGGCGTGCGGGACGGCGGCGTTGACCGCGCCCATCGCCTGCATCTGCTCGGCCGTGTACTCGCGACCGAGGAAGAAGATCTCCCGCGCGAACTTCTGCCCGACCTGCTTGGCGAGGTACGCCGAGCCGTAGCCGCCGTCGAACGAGCCGACGTCGGCGTCGGTCTGCTTGAACCGCGCGTGCTCGGCCGAGGCGAGCGTGAGGTCGCACACCACGTGCAGCGAGTGCCCGCCACCGGCGGCCCAGCCCGGGACCACCGCGATGACCACCTTCGGCATGAACCTGATCAGCCGCTGGACCTCGAGAATGTGCAGCCGTCCGGCCCGCGCCGGATCGATCGTGTCAGAGGTCTCCCCATCCGCGTACTGATACCCGGAGCGTCCGCGAATACGCTGGTCACCACCGGAGCAGAACGCCCAGCCACCGTCCTTCGGCGACGGGCCGTTGCCGGTGAGCAGGACGCACCCGACGTCCGAGCTCATCCGCGCGTGGTCGAGCGCGCGGTACAGCTCGTCGACGGTGTGCGGGCGGAAGGCGTTGCGGACCTCGGGACGGTCGAACGCGACACGCACGACGCGTTTGCCTGAACGGCTCTCGGAGGAGCGGTGATAGGTGATGTCGGTGAAGTCGAAGCCTTCGACCTCGGTCCACAAGGCGGGGTCGAACAGCTCGGAAACCTGGGCGTCATCCACGTTTGGGAGAATAGGACGTGTGGCCGTGAGTCGTAGAGTCAAACCCGAGGTCTGCCGGTGAATCCATCCACCGCGCAGGCCAGGGTCATCGTCGACGAGCTCGTCCGCAACACCGTCTCGCACGTCGTCCTCTGCCCTGGCTCACGCAACGCCCCGCTGTCGATCGCGCTTTACGACGCGGCGGCGGCCGGGCGCCTCCAGCTGCACGTCCGCATCGACGAACGCGGCGCCGCCTTCCTCGCCCTCGGTATCGCCGCGCGCACCGGCCGCCCCGTCGCCGTGCTGTGCACCTCGGGCACCGCGGCCGCGAACTTCCACCCCGCCGTGCTGGAGGCCGATCGCGCCGGTGTCCCGCTGATCGTGCTGACCGCCGACCGCCCGCCCGAACTGCGGGCCGCCGGTGCGAGCCAGGTCATCGACCAGCACCAGCTCTACGGCAACGCCATCCGCTACTTCGACGAGCTGGCCGTCGCCGAACGCCGCGCCGGGCAGAACTCGTACTGGCGCAGCCAGATCTGCCGCGCCTGGAACGCCGCCTACGGCGAATGGCGCTGCGGGCCGGTGCACCTCAACATCCCGTTCCGTGAGCCGCTCGTGCCGGATGTCGACGATGACGGCGAGTGGTTCGAGTCACTCGAAGGGCGTCCCGACGGCGCCCGGTGGACCGAACTTCCCGACTTCGGCGCGCTTCCCTCCTTCGTGGTCCCCTCGGCCCGCACCGGCCTGGTCATCGCTTGCGACACCGGCGTGCAGGCCGCCAGCGAATGGGCCGAACTGCACGGCTGGCCGGTCGTCTCCGAGACCGGCGGAATCGGGCTGGCTGGTGCGACGGCGATCTCGTCCGGCGCCTGGCTGCTCGGTGTCGAGGAGTTCATCTCGCGGCACAAGCCGGAGCAGGTGCTGTGCATCGGCCGTCCGACGGTGTTCCGGCAGGTCCAGCGGGTCCTGTCCGATCCCGACGTCGAGGTGCTGCTGGTCCGGCCCGATTCGGACTGGCCCGCGCCCGCGCACAACGTCCGGCAGGTCGGCCAGTGGTTCGACGAGCCGACCAAACCCGCCGACCCGGAGTGGCTCGCCAGCTGGCAGCGCGCGGACAAGGCGGCGTCGACGGCGGTGGCCGAAGCACTGGCCGCCGAACCTTGGCCGAGCGGGCTGCGCCTGGCCACCGAACTGGTCGACGCGGTCCCGGAGGGCTCGCTGCTGGTCGTCGGCTCGTCCAACCCGACCCGTGACGTCGCGCTCGCCGGACGGCTGCGGCCCGACGTCCTCGTACACCGCAACCGCGGCGTCGCCGGGATCGACGGCATGGTGTCGACCGCCATCGGCGCCGCGACCGTCCACAGGGGACACTCGTACGCGCTGCTCGGGGACCTGACCTTCCTGCACGACGCGAGCGGCCTGCTGACCGGGCCCGCGGAGCAGCGCCCCGACCTGACGATCGTGGTGCTCAACGACGACGGTGGCGGCATCTTCTCGCTGCTGGAGCAGGGCGCGCCGGAGCACAACGCGAGCTTCGAACGCGTCTTCGGTACGCCGCACGGCGCCGATCTGGGCGCGCTGTGCGCGGGTTACCGCGTGCCGCACGTCGTCGCGGAGACGCTCACCGAGTTCCGCGCCGCGCTGAAGCCCGCGCCCGGGCTGCGCGTCGTGGAGGTCCGCGTGGACCGAACGCGCCATCGCGAGCTGCACGCGCGCCTCCGTACGGCGGTGTCCTCCGCCGTGCGCGCTGTCTAGCTGTTTCCAGAGGCTGGGAACCCCTCCTTCGGCCGTGTCTCCACGACGATCGGCTGACTACGTTCGAGCGCGCTGACAAATCCTGGGAGGGAATCGCAATGCGCTTGAAGACTCGCGCCGGCTTCGCCGGACTGACCGCGGGCGTCGTCACGGTGCTGCTCGTGGGCACCGCGTCCGCCGCACCCGCGCCCGGTTCGATCGGCGTCGGCGACCCGTACTACCCGCACGCCGGCAACGGCGGCTACGACGTCGCGCACTACGACCTCCGGCTGAGCTACCAGCCGTCCACCGACCTGCTGGCCGGGGCCACGACGATCCTGCTGACCGCGACACAGGACCTCTCGCGGTTCAACCTCGACTTCGGCCTGAAGGTGTCGAGTGTCCGCGTGAACAACAGGCCCGCGCAGTTCGCGACGTCGACCGACGGCACCGGTGAGCTGAGCGTTACCCCGGCGACCCCGCTGAAGAAGGGCCAGACGGCGACCGTCGTCGTGGCCTACGCGGATACGCCGTCGAAGGTGAAGATCGACGGCTTCACCGCCTGGAAGAAGACCCCGGACGGCGCCCTGGCCGTCGACGAACCGCAGAGCGCGGCCTGGTGGTTCCCGTCCAATGACCACCCGACCGACTTGGCCACCTACGACGTCTCGGTCGAGGTCCCAAACGACGTCGCGGCGCTTTCGAACGGCACGCTCGTGCGCAAGACCGCGCAGCGACCGGGCTGGACCCGCTGGAACTGGCGCAGCACCAAACCGCAGGCGACGTATCTCACGTCGCTGGAGGTCGGCAAGTTCGAGGTGAACCAGCAGACCACGCCGAACGGCCAGCCCTTCATCACCGCCTACGGCGCCGACCTCGGCGAATCGCTCGGTGCGGCCAAGGCGAGCATCGAGCGGACACCGGAGATCACCGAGTTCCTCGCCTCGAAGTTCGGCCCATACCCGTTCGAGGCGCAGGGCGGCGTCGCCACCACCGGCATCACCTTCGCGCTGGAGAACCAGACACGGCCGGTGTACGGCGCGCGGGCGTTCCGCTCCGGCTCGAACACCTCGGTCGTCGCGCACGAGCAGGCGCACCAGTGGTTCGGCGACAGCGTCACGCTCGGCAAGTGGAGCGACATCTGGCTCAACGAGGGCTTCGCCTCCTACGCGGAGTTCCTGTGGTCGGAGGAGACCGGCGAGGGCACGGCCGACGAACTCGCCCAGTACATCTACGACTCGGCGCCTGCCGATGACCCGTTCTGGCAGGTCCTGCCCGCCGACCCGGGCGTGGAGAACCAGTTCGACGCGGCCGTCTACGACCGTGGCGCGCTGGCGGTGCACGCGTTGCGCAAGGCTGTGGGCGACGACACCTTCTTCCGGATCCTGCAGACCTGGCAGCAGGTGAAGAAGAGCAAGTCGGCGGTGATCCCGGAGTTCATCGCGCTGGCGGAGAAGATCTCGGGCAAGCCGCTGTACGACCTGTTCCAGACCTGGCTCTACACCAAGGGCAAGCCCGCGGCGGGACCGAACGGTGTGCCTGCCCTCCGGGCCGCTGTGGCGCCGGTCGCACCGAAGTCCTACCCGCGGATCAGGGCGACGCACGAATTCCTCGCCGAGCGACACGCCCACTGACGGGTAGCGCTACGCTCGCGGCGTGACGGCCAAAACGGAGCGGGTGAGGCGCATCGGGTGGTACGCCGCCCTCGGTGTCGCCTCACTCGTCACCGTGCTCTGCTGCTCGCTGCTGTTCGCCGCCATCCGCAACGACAACGCGATCGAAGCGCAACTCGGCCAGGCGACCGCGCAGGTCGAGAAGGTGACGTTCGACCGCACGATCATCAACTACGCCACCCCGGACGGCATCGTGCACAGCCCGGCCAACGGCGTCCTCTACCCGACAGGGCTCGCCGCCGAGCAGCTCGTGAACATCGAGTACGACGTCGGTGACCCGGAACTCGCGCGGGTGGCCGGCCGGTCGGCGGTCAACACGCTGCTGCCGCTGGGCAGCATGGTCTTCTTCACCTGGCTGATCGCGGGGCCGCTGCTGTGGTGGATCCGGCGGCAGAACACCCGGTCACGCGCCGAGTCCTCCGTCTGATCACGCGAGATCTCCGTCTGATCACGCGTGATCGCCGTCCAATCACGCGAGTTCGCCATTTCCGCACGGGTGGTTCGTGTGACCGAGCGGGTGACTCACGTGACCAGGCGGCGAACACACGTGATCAGGCGGCGAACACGCGTGATCAGACGGCGAACTCAGCCGACGGACTCCCGCCACCACCCCAAGACCTCGTCCGCCACCCCCGGCGCCGCGACCAGCAGCCCGTCGGCGGGCAGCGGCACCCCTTCCCCGTGCCGGTCCAGCACCACGGCCCCCGACTCGATGGCCAGCGCGACCGAGCCGGCGACGTCCCATTCGCGGTAGCTGTGCAGCACCGCGGCGGCCGCGTGGCCCAGCGCGACCTGCGCGATGGCCAGTGCCGCCGAACCCAGCACCCGGACGCCGGCGTGCGCGGTGGCGGCGCGTTCGATGAACTGGCCCATCCCCGGCCAGAGGCCCTTGCGCGTCAGTTCCGTGCAGACGATCGCTCCGGCGGTCCCGTAGCGGTCGGTCAGCCGGATCGGCTTGCCGTTCGCGCGGGCGCCGCGGCCGCGGGCGGCGGCGTAGATCTGGGCTCGGTACGGGTCGGCGACCACGCCGACCACCGGCCCCGAAGCGTCGATCAGGGCGAGGCTGTACGCGCACCAGGGGACACCGGCGACGTAGTTCGCGGTGCCGTCGACCGGGTCGACCACCCAGCGGTATTCGGCGACGTCGGCACCGTGGTCGGCGCCGAATTCACCGCCGACGACGGGGATGCCGGGGAATTCCGCGGTCAGCACGCGGCGGGTGTGGCGTTCGAGGATGCGGTCGGTGTCGGTGACCCAGTCGAAGGGCGAGTCCTTCAGATCGGGCTGGGTGCCGCGGCCGGCGGTCGCGGTGATCACGTCGGTCGCGTCGTTGGCCAGCCGCCCGGCCACTTCGAGGGCCCTCGACAGCAACCCGGGCTCGACGGGCTGCGGCGGCCTTGACGACAGGAGGGTCATGCCTGACTAGTGTGGCCGAGCCTGGTTTCCGGAACACGACCACGAGATGACATGTCGTGGTGTTCCGTTTTTGTTGGCATGGGCGTCACAACCGGATGCGACAGTGTGCCTCGTGCGAGTCGCGATAGTCACCGAAAGTTTCCTGCCCCAGGTGAACGGCGTGACCAACTCCGTGCTCCGCGTCGTGGAACACCTCCGCGACCGCGCGCACGACGTGCTGATCATCGCCCCCGGACCGGGTCCCGTGGAGTACCTCGGCGCCCCGGTCGTGCGCATTCCCGCCCTCGACTTCCCCGGCGTGAACTCCCTCCCGGTCGGCGTGCCGACCCGGACGGTGCTCACCGCCCTCGCCGATTTCCGGCCGGACGTGGTGCACCTCGCCTCGCCGTTCGTGGTGGGCGCCCGCGGTCTCGCCGCGGCCAGACGGCTGCGGGTGCCGTGTGTCGCGGTGTACCAGACCGACATCGCCGGTTTCGCCGCCGCGTACGGCTTCGGCATCGCCGCCCGCGCGGCCTGGCGCTGGGTGCGCCGCCTGCACTCGCGGGCCGACCGCACGCTCGCGCCGTCGTCGGATTCGGTGGAGCAGCTGAGACTGCACGGCATCCCCCGGGTGCACCACTGGGCGCGCGGTGTCGACATCGAGCGGTTCTCGCCGGTGCACGCCGATCCCGCGTTGCGCGCCGAACTGGCGCCGAACGGGGAACTGCTGGTCGGTTTCGTCGGCAGGCTCGCGCCCGAAAAGGAGGTCGAGCGGCTGACCGCGCTCGCCGGGATCCCGGGGATCCGGGTGGTCGTCGTCGGGGACGGGCCGGAACTGCCGATGCTGCGCGAGCGGATTCCGGACGCCGCTTTCCTCGGCGCCCGATACGGCGTAGAGCTTTCCGCCGCGTACGCGAGCCTCGACGTCTTTGTCCACACAGGACCACACGAGACGTTCTGCCAGGCCGTCCAGGAGGCGATGGCGTCCGGGCTGCCGGTGCTCGCCCCGGACGCGGGCGGGCCGAAGGATCTGGTCCTGCCCGGCCGCACCGGCTACCTGTTGCCCGCCGACCGGGCCGGATTCGCGACGGCGCTGGTGGACAGGGTGAACGACCTGCGCGACGAAGCGTTGCGCGCCAGGTTGGGGGAGAAGGCGCGCAAGGTGGTGCTGGGCCGGACCTGGCCCGCCGTCTGCCGGGAACTGGTCGGCCACTACGAGGCCGTTCAGGGCAAGATCGCTCGCGCGGCGTAAAAATGCACATAGTCCAGCTGGCCAACTTCTACGGGCCACGCTCGGGCGGGCTGCGGACGGCGTTGCATCACCTCGGCGCGGGTTACGTGGCGAGCGGGCATCAGGTGACCCTCGTGGTGCCAGGGCGGCGCTACGCGGACGAGACACTGCCCTCGGGGGTCCGCCGATTTTCCCTGCCGCGCCCCAGATTCCCGGCACGGACGGGTATCGCGCGGTCGATCCGCACCGGGTGCGCGCGGTACTGAACCGGCTGGAACCGGACAGGCTGGAGGTGTCCGACCGGCTCACGTTGCGCGGCATGGGGGTCTGGGCGCGGCGCAACGGCGTGCCCAGCATGGTGATCTCGCACGAGCGGCTCGACAGGCTGCTGGAGCAGTTCCTGATGCCGGAACCCGTCGCACGACGCGTCGCGGACGTCGCGAACCGGCGGATGGCGCGGCGGTACGACACGGTCGTCTGCACGACGGCGTTCGCCCGCGCGGAATTCGACCGGATCGCCGCGCCGAACGTCCGCCGTGTCCCGCTCGGCGTCGACCTCACGACGTTCACCCCGGCCAGGCGGGACGACGGCTGGCGGCACGCGCTGTCCGGCACCGCGGACGCCCTGTTGGTCCACTGTGGACGCTTGTCGCCGGAGAAGCACGTCGAGCGCAGTGTGGACACCGTCGCCGAGCTGACCGAGTCGGGACATCGAGTGCGGCTCGTGATCGCGGGCGACGGGCCACGGCGGCGGGCACTGGAACGGCGGGCCCGCGGGCTTCCGGTGACGTTCCTCGGCTTCCTGGCCGGACGCGGTGAGGTCGCGCGCCTGCTGGCCAGCGCCGACGTCTCACTCGCGCCGGGGCCGCACGAGACGTTCGGGCTGGCCGCGCTGGAGGCGCTCGCTTCGGGAACGCCGGTAGTGGTCTCGGCGTCGTCGGCGCTGCGGGAGATCGTGCGCCCAGGTTGCGGCGAGGCCGTCGACGATCACGCCCCCGCCTTCGCGGGCGCCGTCACCGAGCTTTTGACGTGGCCGGAGACCACCCGGCGCGCCGCGGCGCGGGCACGGGCGGAGGAATTCGCCTGGCCGCGCTCGGTACAGGGAATGCTCTCCGCACTCACCTGATCACCAGGCTGGGAATTTGTATCTCTTTTGTACAACCGGCATTCATCGTCCCCACACGCCATCGAGCGAGAGGACGGCACGTTGAGGTTCGAAGTACTGGGAACGTTCACCATCTCTTCCGGTTCGCGGTCGGTTCCGCTGGGCGGCCGGATGAGAAGAACGCTGCTGGGCGTGCTGCTGGTCCGGGCGAACACCTTCGTGCCGGTCGACGTGCTGACCGAGGCCCTGTGGGAGAGCCGATGGGAACCGAGGGCGGTGCCGAAGCTGCACTGGCACGTCCACAAGCTGCGGCAGGCCCTCCCCGAAGACGACCGGATCGGCTTCGACAACGGCGGTTACCGGCTGGAGGTCCATCCCGGCGAACTCGACGTCGAGACCTTCGAGACGCTGGGCGGCCAGGCGCTGAAGGCCGCGGATCCCGCGCAGCGCGCCTCGTTGATCCGGCAGGCGCTCACCCACTGGCACGGCGCGCCCTACGACGGGCTCGACGTCCCGCTGCTTTCGGACGAGACCATGCGTCTCTCGGAGTACCGTCTGGTCCTGCTCGAAGAGCTCTACCAGGCGGAACTCGACCTCGGGCGGCACGCGAGCGCGGCCGTCGAGCTGGCCGGTCTGGTGCGGCGGCATCCACTGCGGCAGCGTGCCCAGTACCTCCTGATGGACGCTCTCTGGCGAGCCGGGCGCACGTCCGACGCCCTGTCCGCGTACCGGCGCGCACGCCGGGTCTCGGTCGATCAGCTCGGCCTCGAACCGGGGCCGGAACTGCGGTTGCTGGAGCGGAGGATCCTCGCCGGTGAAGCCGCGGGGGCCGGTGCGCACCGTGCCCCGGCGTTGCTGGACCGGGCAAGGTGAACCTACGGGGCGCCGCTTTGCTCCTGCTTGGCCGACGGCGCCCCTCAGGGTCCGCGAAGTAGTGTTCGAGTATGTCCCGAGCGAGTCTTGACAAGGATCCGCACGAAGTCGCCGCCATGTTCGACGACGTCGCGGACGGCTACGACCGCGCGAATTCGTTCATGACCTTCGGCTTCGACCGCCGCTGGCGCACCACCACCGCGCGGGTGCTGGACGCCAAACGCGGCGAGAAGGTGCTGGACCTCGCGGCGGGCACCGGCGTGTCCACCGTCGAGTACGCGCGCAACGGCGCCTGGTGCCTGGCCGCGGACTTCTCGGTCGGCATGCTCAAGGCCGGCAAGCATCGCGGCGTCCCGATGGTGGCCGCCGACGCGCTGAAGCTGCCGTTCGCGGACGACAGCTTCGACGCGGTGACCATCTCGCTCGCGCTGCGGAACTTCGTCGACACCAAGGCCGCGCTCACCGAGATCGCGCGGGTGGTCAAACCGGGCGGCCGTCTGGTGATCTGCGAGGTGTCGACGCCCACATTCCCGCCGATCCGGTTCCTGCACCGCAAGTTCGTCCTGCGGCTGCTCACCTGGGTCGGCAGCCGGACCTCGACGAACCCCGAGGCCTACTCCTACCTGGCCGAATCCATGCTGGCGTGGCCGGATCAGCGGACGCTCGGGGAGATCATCGCGAGCGCCGGATGGACCGAGGTGGAGTGGCTGAACCTCACGTTCGGCGTCGTCGCGATCCACCGCGCCAAAAAGCCCTCCGTAAACTCGCGGCCATGACACGTCGCAACGCTGACCACGACGCCGAAGTCATCGTCGTCGGTGCCGGACCGGCCGGCTCCACCGCCGCCACGTACCTCGCCCGCGCGGGCGTCGACGTGCTGCTGCTGGAGAAGACCGAGTTCCCGCGCGAGAAGGTGTGCGGCGACGGGCTGACCCCTCGCGGCGTCAAGCAGCTGATCGACCTCGGCATCGACACCAGTGAGGACGCGGGCTGGGTGCACAGCCGCGGTCTGCGGATCCTCACCGGCGAGCTGACCCTCGAACTCGACTGGCCCGACCTGACGAGCTACCCGCCCTACGGCGTTTCGCGGACCCGGCAGGACTTCGACGACCTGCTCGCGAAGACCGCGGTCAAAGCGGGCGCGCGGCTGTACGAGCGCACGACCGTCACCGGCGCGATCACCAGCTCGACCGGTCGTGTGATCGGCGTCGAGGCGAAGGTCGGCCCCGAGAAGACACCGGTGAGCTACCGCGCTCCGCTGGTGCTGGCCTGCGACGGCGTCTCGGCGCGGCTCGCGCTGAGCGTCGGCATCCAGAAGAACGAGAAGCGCCCGATGGGCGTCGCGGTCCGCCAGTACTACAAGAGCCCGCGCCACGACGACCCGTTCATCGAGGGGCACCTGGAGCTTTGGGACCGCAGCGACCCGCGCGACCCGAAGCTGCTGCCCGGCTACGGCTGGGCGTTCCCGCTCGGCGACGGCACGGTGAACGTCGGCCTCGGCATGCTGTCGACGTCGGCGGCGTTCCGCAGCACCGACTACCGCGCGCTGCTGCGCCAGTGGCTCGACGGGACGCCCGAGGAATGGGGCTACCGCGAGGAGAACGCCATCGGCAAGGTCGGCGGCGCCGGTCTCCCGATGGGCTTCAACCGCACCCCGCACTACCGCGACGGCCTGCTGCTGCTCGGCGACGCGGGCGGCATGGTCAGCCCGTTCAACGGCGAGGGCATCTCGGCCGCGATGGAGTCCGCGCAGCTGGCGTCCGAGTTCGTCGTGCAGGCCTTGGCGCGTCGCGAGGGACCGTCGCGCGAGCGGGCGCTGGAGGGCTATCCGCGTGCGGTCGGGGAGCTGATGGGCGGCTACTACCGGCTCGGCAACGTGTTCGCGAAGCTGATCGGGAAGCCGAAGGTCATGCACGCCGCGACGAAGTACGGGCTGCGGATCAACTCGATCCTTCCGCTGGTCTACAAGGGACTCTCGGGCTGCTACGACGCCAAGGGCGGTGACGGCGTCGACCGCCTGATCGCCGCGCTGGCCCGCGCCACCCCCTCCCCGCGCTGACGCCACGCATCCAGAGGACGAAATGCGGTGGGTCGGGGGCCGGGACCACACGTCTGGACCAGTCACGGGTACGCCGGGAAGTGGTATCGGTCACAGGACAAATGTGGTCAAACGGACCCGGGAAGCCGATCTTGAGAACGACGTCGCAGGTCACCGGTACCGCACGTCGGAAGTAACCGTACTGGCCGTGCGGCCAAGTTAGGGCAGCCTTATAGCACGGGGCCTAGGGACAAGAATGTGAGTCGCGTCCTACACTCGCCCCATGCTTTGTGAATCGCTTCACATCCTCGACGGGAGGCTTGTGAACTATTTCACAAGCAAGGGGGTCGTCATGCACGGCCCGTAAGGGTTGCCTAACCCTCGGCGGTGTGACCCAGGTCCCTTAGGGTGCCGACGAGGGAAGCGGTGAACCCCGACTCGAAAACCGCAGCGGCGCGGAAAGGATGGCGAAAACCCCGTGCTGATGTTGCCTGTGCTGGCCCAGGCCGGTACCCCGACGGTCCCCAATCTCGACATGTACCTCCCCCTGGTCCTCCTGTTCGTCCTCGCTCTCGGATTCGCGGTGCTCTCGGTGCTGCTCGGCCCGCTCGTCGGTCCCAGCCGTGCCAACAAGGCGAAGCTCGCGGCCTACGAATGCGGTATCGAACCGTCGCCGCAGCCGGTCGTCGGCGGCGGCCGGATGCCGGTCGCGTACTACATCACCGCGATGCTGTTCATCCTGTTCGACATCGAGATGGTCTTCCTCTACCCGTTCGCGGTCTCCGCGGACGCGCTGGGCATGTTCGGCCTGGTGGAGATCGTGCTGTTCATCGCGACGGTCGGTTTCGCGTACGCCTACGTATGGCGTCGCGGCGGCCTGGATTGGAACTAGAGAAGCATGGGCCTCGAAGAAAAACTCCCCAACGGCATCCTGCTGGCCAGTCTCGAAGGCCTGGTGAACTGGGCCCGCAAGAACTCGATGTGGCCCGCCACCTTCGGCCTCGCCTGCTGCGCGATCGAGATGATGACCGTCGGCGGTTCCCGCTACGACATCGCCCGGTTCGGCATGGAGCGTTTCAGCGCGACGCCGCGCCAGGCGGATCTGATGATCGTCGCCGGCCGCGTCACGCAGAAGATGGCGCCGGTGCTCCGCCAGATCTACGACCAGATGGCCGAGCCCAAGTGGGTGCTGGCGATGGGCGTCTGCGCCTCCTCCGGCGGGATGTTCAACAACTACGCCGTGGTGCAGGGCGTCGACCACATCGTCCCGGTCGACATGTACCTCCCCGGCTGCCCGCCGCGGCCCGAGATGCTGCTCGACGCGATCCTGAAGCTGCACGCCAAGATCCAGGACGAGCCGATCAACGCCCGCCGGGCCGCGATCCGCGCCGCCAGTGGTGAGCGCACCGAGCTGATCGCCTCCTCGATCAAGTACGCGAAGAAGTGAGCGACGTGCCCGAAGAAAACTCCCCAGAAACCCCGGAGACCGGCGGCGAGCAGTCCAGCGCCGACCGCCCCGAAGGCGGCCTCGAACCGCAGGGCGCCCGCCCGGCCGAACCGGTCGTCACCGGTAAAGAGCGCCAGGGCATGTTCGGCGTGCACGGCACCGGTGACACCTCCGGCTACGGCGGCGTCCGCCTCCCCGCGTACAGCCCGCCTCCGGCGGAGCGCCCGTACGGCGGCTGGTTCGACGAGTTCGCCGACGAGTTCTACGCGGCCTTGGCGGACAACAAGATTCCGGCGAACGCGATCCTGCAGACGACGGTCGACCGCGGCGAGATCACCTTCTACGTCGCCCGCGAGCACCTCGTCGAGATCGCCAAGGTCCTGCGCGATGACACCGGTCTCCGCTTCGAACTGCTCAGCTCCGTCTCCGGCGTGGACTACGGCGTCGACGTGCCGCAGCGGCTCCACTCGGTCTACCACTTCACGTCGATGACCTACCGCCGCCGCATCCGGCTCGAGGTCACCCTCGACATCGAAGACCCGCACGTCCCGTCGCTGGTCGGGGTCTACCCGACCGCCGACTGGCAGGAGCGGGAGGCGTACGACATGTTCGGCATCGTCTACGACGGCCACCCGGCGCTGACCCGCATCCTCATGCCGGACGACTGGGACGGCCACCCCCAGCGCAAGGACTACCCGCTCGGCGGGATCCCCGTCGAATACAAGGGCGCGGAAATCCCGCCGCCGGACCAGCGGAGGTCTTACTCGTGAGCACCGAAAACCTCAGCGACGTCACGACCGGCACGGACACTTCGCCTGAGGGCAGCGACAGCGTCCCCGAAGCCGACTCGCGTGACACCACCGAAGGCCGCGTCTACACCGTCTCCGGCGGTGACTGGGAAGACCTCATCGAGGACTCCCGCCACGACGAGCGCATGGTCATCAACATGGGCCCGCAGCACCCGTCGACGCACGGCGTGCTCCGGCTCGTGCTGGAGATGGAGGGCGAGACCGTCACGCAGCTCCGCTCGGTCATCGGCTACCTGCACACCGGGATCGAGAAGAACTGCGAGTACCGCACGTGGACCCAGGGCGTCACCTTCGTGACGCGCATGGACTACCTCGCGCCGCTTTCCACCGAACTCGCGTACTGCCTCGGCGTCGAGAAGCTGCTCGGCATCCAGGCGCCGCGCCGCGCCGAACTGCTGCGCGTGATGCTGCTGGAGATCAACCGCATCGGCTCGCACCTGGTCTACATCGCCACCGGCGGCATGGAACTCGGTGCCACCACGGCGATGACGCTTGGTTTCCGTGAGCGCGAAGAGGTCCTGCATCTGCTGGAGCACCTCACCGGCCTGCGGATGAACCACGCGTTCATCCGGCCCGGCGGGCTCGCGCAGGACATGCCGGACGACTACCAAGAGGTGGTCAGCGCGTTCGTCAAGACGATGGACGAGCGGCTTCCCTTGTACGACAAGCTCTTCACCGGTCAGCCGATCTGGCGCAACCGGCTCAAGGGCGTCGGCTACCTGCCGGTGGACGCGTGCCTCGCGCTCGGCGTCACCGGCCCGGTGCTGCGCAGCGCCGGTCTCCCGTGGGACCTGCGCAAGACCGAGCCGTACTCCCGCTACGACGAGTTCGAGTTCGACATCCCGACCTCGACCGACGCGGACTGCTGGGCGCGCTACCTGATCCGCGTCGAGGAGATGCACCAGAGCCTGCGGATCATCAAGCAGTGCCTCAAGAAGCTCGAGCCGGGCCCGGTCATGGTCGAGGACAAGAAGGTCGCCTGGCCGGCGCAGCTCTCGCTCGGCAGCGACGGCCTCGGCAACTCGCTCGAACACGTCCGCAAGATCATGGGCCAGTCGATGGAATCGCTGATCCACCACTTCAAGCTGGTCACCGAGGGCTTCAAGGTCCCGGCGGGCCAGGTGTACACGACGGTGGAATCGCCGCGCGGCGAACTCGGCGCGCATCTCGTGTCCGACGGCGGCACCAGGCCGCTGCGGGTCCACGTGCGCGAACCGAGTTTCGTGAACCTGCAGTCGATGCCCGCGATGGCCGAAGGCGGCCTGGTGGCGGACGTCATCGCCGCCATCGCCTCGATCGACCCCGTCATGGGGGGAGTGGACCGTTGAGCACCCAGCCCGGAACGACACCGACGCCCGAGCCCGGCACCAGCCTGGCCGAGCAGACCCACATCGCCGCCGGCGGTGACGTCGACGTGATCGCGATCGCGCCGGATCCCGCCGAGGCGGAGGGGATCCTGGAGAACACGAAGCTCGAAGACATCTTCGACGCCGACACCTACGCCAAGGCGCGGAACCTGATCTCGCGGTATCCGCAGTCGAGGTCGGCGCTGCTGCCGATGCTGCACCTGGTGCAGTCGGTGCAGGGGTACGTGAGCCAGGAGGGCATCGCCTTCTGCGCTGCGCAGCTCGACCTGTCCGACGCCGAGGTCAGCGCGGTCGCGACGTTCTACACCATGTACAAGCGCCGTCCCTGCGGCGAGCACTTGGTCAGTGTGTGTACGAATACGCTCTGCGCGGCCATGGGCGGCGACGCGATCTACAAGAGGCTCCAGACGCACCTCGGTTCCGAGGAAAAGCCGTTGGGGCACAACGAGACCGCGGGCACGCCGAACGAGCCCGGTTCGATCACGCTGGAGCACGCCGAATGTCTCGCGGCCTGTGACCTCGCCCCGGTCATCCAGGTCAACTACGAGTACTTCGACAACCAGACCGAGGACAAGGCCGTCGCGCTGGTCGACGCGTTGCAGGCGGGCAAGAAGCCCGCCCCGACGCGCGGCGCGCCGCTGACGAACTTCAAGGGCGCCGAACTGCAGCTCGCCGGGTTCTTCCCGGAGGACGCGCAGCAGTACCGCACGGACGTCGACGGTCCTTCGCAGGCCGTCGAGACCCTGCGGGGCGCGCAGGTCGCGCAGGACCGCGGCTGGACCGCGCCCGCGATGAAGGACGTCCCACTGCCTGAAGTGGAGAAGAAGTAATGGCCGACCCGATCACCCCGGTCCTCACGAAGCGCTGGCTTTCGCCCAATTCCTGGACGATCCAGTCCTACGAAGCCCTCGAGGGCTACACCGCGATCCGCAAGGCGCTCAAGGCCACTCCCGAGCAGATCGTCCAGCTGGTCAAGGACTCCGGCCTTCGCGGCCGGGGCGGCGCGGGCTTCCCGGCCGGCATCAAGTGGTCCTTCATGCCGCCGAACGAGGACAAGCCGCACTACCTCGTCATCAACGCCGACGAGGGCGAACCGGGTACCTGCAAGGACATCCCGCTGATGATGGCGGACCCGCACTCGCTGATCGAGGGCTGCATCATCGCCTCGTACGCGATGCGTTCGCACCACTGCTTCATCTACGTCCGCGGCGAGGCGCTGCACTGCATCCGCCGTCTCAACGCGGCCGTGCGCGAGGCGTACGAGGCGGGCTACCTCGGCAAGAACATCCTCGACTCCGGATTCGATCTCGACATCACCGTGCACGCGGGCGCCGGGGCGTACATCTGCGGCGAGGAGACAGCGCTGCTGGACTCGCTGGAAGGCCGTCGCGGTCAGCCGCGGCTCAAGCCGCCGTTCCCGGCCGCCGCTGGGCTCTACGCCGCGCCGACCACGGTGAACAACGTCGAGACCATCGCCAGCGCGCCGTACATCGTCAATGGTGGCTCGAGCTGGTTCCGCGAGATGGGCCGCGAAAAGTCACCCGGCCCGAAGATCTACTCGATCTCCGGTCACGTCGAGAAGCCCGGCCAGTACGAATGCCCGCTCGGCACCACGCTGCGCGAACTGCTCGACATGGCGGGCGGCATGAAGGACGGCATCCCGCTCAAGTTCTGGACGCCGGGTGGTTCGTCCACACCGATGTTCACCGCGGAACACCTCGATGTTCCGCTGGACTTCGAAGGCGCGGCGGAAGCCGGGTCGATGCTAGGCACGACGGCCGTGCAGGTCTTCAACGAGACCGTTTCCGTGCCGTGGGCCGTGATGAAGTGGACGCAGTTCTACGAACACGAGTCCTGCGGCAAGTGCACGCCGTGCCGCGAGGGCACCTACTGGCTCGCGCAGATCCTGGAGCGCATGGTCGAGGGTCACGGCACCGAAGAGGACATCGACACCCTGCTCGACGTCTGCGACAACATCCTCGGCCGCTCGTTCTGCGCGCTCGGCGACGGCGCGGTCTCGCCGATCCAGAGCGGGATCAAGTACTTCCGCGAGGAATTCCTCGCACTCTGTGAAACCAACAAGCGCGAACTGGTGGGGGCGCAGGCATGACGATCGCACCCGACAAGCCCGAGACGTCCACAGAGGACATTCCGGTACCCGAAGGCCACGTCAAGCTGGTCATCGACGGTGAAACGGTCATCGCGCCCAAGGGCGAGCTGCTGATCCGCACCGCCGAACGGCTCGGCACGGTCATCCCGCGCTTCTGCGACCACCCGCTGCTCGACCCGGCGGGCGCCTGCCGCCAGTGCCTGGTCGAGGTCGAAATGGGTGGCCGTCCGATGCCGAAGCCGCAGGCCTCGTGCACGATGACTGTCGCCGACGGCATGGTCGTCAAGACCCAGCTGACCTCGGCCGTCGCGGACAAGGCCCAGCAGGGTGTGATGGAGCTGCTGCTCATCAACCACCCGCTGGACTGCCCGATCTGCGACAAGGGCGGCGAATGCCCGTTGCAGAACCAGGCGCTCGCGCACGGCCGCGCGGACTCCCGCTTCGTCGACACGAAGCGGACGTTCCCGAAGCCGCTGCCGATCTCCTCGCAGGTGCTGCTGGACCGCGAGCGTTGCGTGCTCTGCCAGCGCTGCACCCGGTTCTCCCGCGAGATCGCCGGTGACCCGTTCATCGAGCTGCTCGAACGCGGCGCACACCAGCAGATCGGCACCGCCGAGACCGCCGACGTGCTGGACCTGGCTTCCCGGACCACCTCCGGCCAGCCGTTCCAGTCGTACTTCTCCGGCAACGTCATCCAGATCTGCCCGGTCGGCGCGCTGACGTCGGCCGCGTACCGGTTCCGTTCGCGACCGTTCGACCTGGTGTCCGCGCCGAGTGTGTGCGAGCACTGCTCGTCCGGCTGCGCCGAGCGGACCGACTTCCGCCGCGGCAAGGTCATGCGGAAGCTCGCGGGCGACGACCCCGAGGTCAACGAAGAGTGGATCTGCGACAAGGGCCGCTTCGCGTTCCGTTACGCCACGGCCGAGGACCGCATCCGCCGTCCGCTGGTCCGCAACGCCGACGGCGTGCTGGAAGAGGCTTCCTGGACCGACGCGCTGCGCGCGGCCGCGACAGGGCTGGCCAAGGCGCGTGACGGCAAGGGCGCCGCGGTGCTGACCGGTGGGCGTCTGACCGTCGAGGACGCCTACGCGTACTCGAAGTTCGCGCGGATCGCCTTGGGCACCAACGACATCGACTTCCGCTCCCGCCCGCACTCGGCCGAGGAACTGAGCTTCCTCGCCGCGCATGTGGTCGGGACGACGCCGGAAAGCGGCGTCACGTTCGGCGAGATCGAGCGGGCGCGCACGGTGCTGTGCGTCGCTTTCGAGCCCGAGGACGAGGCGCCGATCGTCTTCCTGCGGCTGCGCAAGGCGGCTCGCAAGAACCGCACGCGCGTTGTCCACTTGGGACAGTGGACCACCTCGTCGGTCAGCAAGACCTTCGGTGAGCTGCTGGCCTGCGCGCCGGGCGCCGAAGCCGTCGCGATCGACGGCATCGCGCAGCACGCGCAGGACGTCGACCAGGCGCTCATCGCCGAAGGCTCGGTGATCCTGGTCGGCGAGCGGGCCGCCGAGGTCCCTGGCCTGTTCTCGGCCCTGCACCGGCTGGTGGAGCGCACCGGCGCCCGGCTCGCGTGGATCCCGCGACGTGCGGGTGAGCGCGGTGCACTGGCGGCGGGCGCGGCGCCGACGTTGCTGCCCGGTGGCCGTCCGGTCACCGACGCCGCCGCGCGCGCCGAAATCGAAAAGGCCTGGGGCGTCACGCTTCCCGCTACGGAAGGCCGCGACACCACCGCCATCCTGAAGGCCGCTTCCGGCCAGGACCTCGACGGCCTGCTGGTCGGCGGGGTCGACCCGGACGACCTGCCGGACCCGGATCTGGCCCGCCGCGCGCTGGAGAACGCGAAGTTCGTGGTGAGCCTGGAACTGCGGCACAGCGCGGTCACCGAGCACGCGGACGTGGTCCTCCCGATCGCCCCGGCGGTCGAGAAGGCGGGCAGCTATCTGAACTGGGAAGGCCGCCGCCGCGAGTTCGCCGTCACCCTCGAAGGCACCGGCGCGCTGCCGGACTGCCGGGTGCTCGACACCCTCGCCGTCGAGATGGACGCCGACATCTTCACGCAGACCCCGGCCGCTTCGGCCGCCGATCTGGCGAAGCTGCCCGGCAAGACCGAGCCGTCGACCTTCGAGTCGGTGTCGGCCTCCGCCGCCGCGATCGCGAGCGACGGCCAGGTTCTCCTCGCCACCTGGCGCCAGCTGATCGACAACGGTTCGCTGCAGGACGACGAGCCGCACCTCAAGGGCACACAACGCGAGGTCGTCGCCAAGCTCTCGGCGAAGACCGCCGAAGGTCTGGGCAAGACCGTGAACGTCTCCACCGAACGCGGCTCCATCACGCTGCCGGTCGAGGTCGCGGACCTGCCGGACGGCGTCGTGTGGCTCCCGGGCAACTCCGACGGCTCAGCCGTCCGCGCCTCCCTCGGCGCTGGACACGGCTCGGCCGTCACCCTCACCAGGGCGGAGGCGTGAGTTCGATGTTGCTTTGCTCAGGCGACCGAGCACGACGCCGCACTCCGTCGACCCCAGTGCGCGGCTTTGAAGAATGCCGAGGTGAGAAGTGACTCCGTTGCTCAGCCAGATGCCGGACGCCGCCGAGCGGGCGGCGCTGCTGGCCGACGACCCGTTGTGGCTGGTCCTGATCAAGACGGTCGTCATCCTGCTGATCGGCCCGATCCTGACGATCTTCCTGATCGTCTGGGAGCGCAAGGCCGTCGGCCGGATGCAGAACCGTCCCGGCCCCAACCGCGTCGGTCCCGGCGGCTACCTGCAGTCCCTCGCGGACGCGATCAAGCTGCCGTTCAAGGAACAGATCATCCCGGACACCGCCGACCGCAAGGTGTACTTCCTCGCGCCGGTGATCTCCGCGGTGCCGGCGCTGATCGCGCTGGCCGCGATCCCGTTCGGCCCGGTGGTCTCGATCTTCGGTGAGCGGACCGTGCTCCAGCTGGTCGACCTGCCGGTCGGCGTGCTGGTGATCCTGGCCTGCTCCTCGATCGGCGTGTACGGCCTCGTGCTGGCGGGCTGGTCGTCCGGTTCCCCGTATCCGCTCCTCGGTGGCCTGCGAAGCGCGGCTCAGGTGATCTCCTACGAGATCGCGATGGGTCTGTCCATTGTGGGCGTCATCCTCTACGCGGGTTCGATGTCGACCTCGGCGATCGTCGAGTCGCAGCAGAGCGGCTGGTACTTCTACCTGCTGCTGCCGAGTTTCGTGATCTACCTGATCTCCATGGTCGGTGAGACCAACCGTGCCCCGTTCGACCTCCCCGAGGCCGAATCCGAGCTGGTCGGCGGTTTCCACACCGAGTACAGCTCGATGAAGTTCGCGATGTTCTTCCTCGCCGAGTACGTCAACATGGTGATCGTTTCGGCGTTCGCGACGACGTTGTTCCTCGGTGGCTGGAAGTTCCCGTTCGTCGGCGCCGACCACGCGCTGAACCAGGGCTGGCTCCCGCTGATCTGGTTCTCCGCCAAGCTGTTCATCCTGCTGTTCGGCTTCATCTGGCTGCGCGGCACGCTGCCCCGGCTGCGGTACGACCAGTTCATGCGGCTGGGCTGGAAGGTACTGGTCCCGGTCAACCTGGTCTGGATCGTCGTGATCGTCACGGTCCGCGCGATCAAGAACTCGGGTGGGCTGAGTACACCGCAGATCCTCATCGGCGGCGGCGCGCTCATTCTCGTCGTCGTCATCCTGAGCCTGCTGCTGCCGGACAAGAAGGTCCCGGACGACGACTACGTCCCGGTGACCGGTGGCGGGTTCCCGGTACCGCCGCTCGATCTGCAGGTTCCGGAGAAGACTCCGCGTCAGAAGGCCATCGCGAAGGCCGAAGCCCGGGCTGCCAAGCGCAAGCCCGCGGCGGTTTCCAGTGGAAGGGAGGCCGGCGATGGGGATGTTTGATCCCATCAAGGGTTTCGGTGTCACCTTCGGGATGATGTTCAAGAAGGTCGCCACCGAGGAGTACCCGGAGGCAGGCGCCCCCGCCGCTCCGCGCTATCACGGCAGGCACCAGCTGAACCGGCATCCGGACGGGCTGGAGAAATGCGTCGGCTGCGAGCTGTGCGCGTGGGCCTGCCCGGCGGACGCGATCTTCGTCGAAGGCGGCGACAACACCGAAGAGGCGCGTTACTCGCCCGGTGAGCGGTACGGCGCCGACTACCAGATCAACTACCTGCGCTGCATCGGCTGCGGGTTGTGCGTCGAGGCCTGCCCGACCCGGTCACTGACGATGATCAACTTCTACGAGCTGGCCGACGACGACCGGCAGCGGCTGATCTACACCAAGGAAGACCTCCTCGCGCCGCTGTTGCCGGGCATGGAGCAGCCGCCGCACCCGATGCGGCTCGGCGAGAACGAGCAGGACTACTACGTCAACGGTCCCGAGCTGGCGCGCAAGCAGCCCACCGGGGCCACCGAAGCGGAGGCCGTCCAGTGATCACGGCTTTCCTCGCCCAGACGGACGTTTCGGCCGGGATCACCACCGGCGAGACCATCGCCTTCTGGGTGCTCGGTCCGCTCGCGCTGCTCGGCGGGCTCGGCATGATCTTCTCCCGCAACGCCGTGCACTCGGCGCTGTGGCTGGTCCTCACGATGCTGTGCCTCGGCGCGCTGTACATGATCCAGCAGGCGCCGTTCCTCGGCTTCACGCAGATCATCGTCTACACCGGCGCGATCATGATGCTGTTCCTGTTCGTGCTGATGCTGGTCGGCCGGGAGAGTTCCGACTCGGTCGTCGAAGTACTGCGCGGGCAGCGGGTCATGGCGACCCTGCTCGGCATCGGCGTCGGCGGGCTGCTCGCGGCGGGGCTCGCCCGCTCGCTGGCCAACGTCACCCCGGCGATGCCGCTGAACCCGGCGAACCTCGACGGCGGTGGCCCCGGCGGCCTGGGACGGCTCATCTTCACCAAGTACCTCTTCCCGTTCGAGCTGACGTCGGCACTGCTGATCACCGCCGCGCTCGGCGCGATGGTGCTCGCCTTCACCGACCGGCACGCCAAGGGCGGAAAGAAGTCGCAGAAGGAACTCGTCATCGACCGGTTCACCGGCAAGCACGACCGGCCTTCGCCGCTGCCCGGCCCGGGTGTCTTCGCCACCGCCAACTCGATCGCCACCCCGGCGCTGCTGCCGGACGGCTCGATCGCGCCGGAGTCGCTCTCGGACATCATCGAGTCGACTTCGGCCTCGCGGCTGGAAGACGAGCGCAAGCAGGTCGCCGGAACCGAGGACGGCCCGGACGCCCACGCGCTCGTAGGGAAATCTGAAGGGGAGAAGGAATGACCCCGACGTACTACCTGCTCCTGTCCGCGCTGCTGTTCACCATCGGCGCGGTCGGGGTGCTGGTGCGCCGCAACGCGATCGTCGTGTTCATGTGCATCGAGCTGATGCTGAACGCGGCGAACCTGTCGCTGGTCACGTTCGCCCGGATCAACGGGTCGCTCGACGGACAGGTGATGGCGTTCTTCGTGATGGTCGTGGCCGCCGCCGAGGTCGTGGTGGGACTGGCGATCATCATGGCGATCTTCCGCACCCGGCGCTCGGCCTCGGTCGACGACACCAACCTGCTGAAGTACTAAGGGAGCACGGAGTTGACCGCATCATCGTGGCTGCTGGTGGCCTTCCCTGCCCTCGGCGCCCTTATTCTCCTGCTGGCCGGTAAACGGGCCAGGGGCTGGGGACACCTCCTCGGCAGTGCGACCGTCTCACTGTCCTTTGTGTACGGCCTGATCCTCTTCTTCACGGCCGACACGAAGAACGTCGCGGACGTCAAACTGTTCTCGTGGATCCCGGTTTCGGCGCTGCAGGTCGACTTCGGGCTCCGGATCGACGCGCTGTCGCTGACGTTCGTGCTGCTGATCACCGGCGTCGGCATGCTGATCCACTTCTACTCGATCGGCTACATGGCCGAGGACCGCGACCGGTCACGGTTCTTCGCGTACCTCAACCTGTTCGTCGCCGCGATGCTGATCCTGGTGCTGGGCAACAGCTTCGTGACGCTGTACCTCGGCTGGGAGGGCGTCGGTCTCGCGTCGTACCTGCTCATCGGCTGGTACCAGGACCGCCCGTCCGCCGCCACCGCGGCGAAGAAGGCGTTCCTGATGAACCGCGTCGGTGACGTCGGGCTCGCGCTGGCGATCTTCCTGATGTTCAAGTACGTCGGGAGCACCGGTTACGCCGAGGTCTTCGGCGCGATCGACAAGATCCCGACCGGCGCGATCACCGCCATCGCGATCCTCCTGCTGCTGGGCGCCTGCGGTAAGTCCGGTCAGTTCCCGTTGCAGGCCTGGCTTCCCGACGCGATGGAGGGCCCGACCCCGGTCTCGGCCCTCATCCACGCGGCGACGATGGTCACCGCCGGCGTCTACCTGGTCGCCCGCGCGCACGAGATCTTCAACGCCACCCCGGACGGCAGGCTGATCGTCACCCTCGTCGGTACGGTCACGCTCTTGATCGGGTGCATCATCGGTTGCGCCTACGACGACATCAAGAAGGTCCTGGCGTACTCCACGGTCAGCCAGATCGGGTACATGATGCTCGCCGTCGGCCTCGGGCCGATCGCCTACGCGCTCGGCATCATGCACCTGGTCGCGCACGGTTTCTTCAAGGCGGGGCTGTTCCTCGGGGCCGGTTCGGTCATGCACGCCATGAACGACGAGGTCGACATGCGGAAGTACGGCGGGCTGCGCAAGCACCTGCCGGTCACCTTCTGGACCTTCGCGCTCGGCTACCTCGCCCTGATCGGCATCCCACCGCTGTCCGGCTTCTTCACCAAGGACGCGATCATCGAAGCGGCGCTGTCCCAGGGCGGCTGGCGCGGCTGGGTGATGGGCGGCGCGGCACTGCTCGGCGCCGGGCTCACCGCGTTCTACATGACGCGCCTGATGGTGATGACCTTCTTCGGCAAGGAACGCTGGAAGGAGATCAAGTCCAGCGACGGCCGCGACTTCCACCCGCACGAATCGCCGGCGGTGATGAAGTGGCCGATGATCATCCTCGCCGTCGGTTCGGTCGGCGCCGGTGCGTTCTTCGCACTCGGCGACCGGTTCGCCGAATGGCTTTCGCCGGTGGTCGGCCCCCTCGAAGAGGGTGGCCACAGCGTCATCCCGCACGCGCTGGTCCCGATCCTCACCGTGGCGCTGTCCGTTCTCGGCGCGGTGGCCGCGTGGCTCTTCGTCGGCCGTAAGGACGTTCCGGTGGAACGGCCCGAGCGGGTCTCCGCCGTGGTCAAGGCCGCGCGCAACGACCTCTACGGCAACACCCTGAACGAGACGCTGGTCGCCCGTCCGGGCACCTGGCTCGCCCGCGCGCTGGTCTACGTGGACAACCGCGGGGTCGACGGCGCGGTCAACGGCCTCGCCGCCGCGCTCGGCGGCGGATCCGGGCGCCTGCGCCGCCTGCAGACCGGCTTCGTCCGCTCGTACGCACTGTCCATGCTGGGCGGCACATTCCTGCTTCTGGCGGCACTTCTGCTGGTGAGGTTCTCCTGATGACCTGGGTACTCGCAACCATCCTGCTGCCGCTCGTCGGCGCCGCGGTCGTCGCGGGGATGAAGAAGAACGACAGGCTGGCGACGCTCACCGCGCTCGTGGTGTCGCTCCTGACGTTCCTGCTGGTGATCCCGATGTGGGCGAGCTACACGCCCACGGGGGACCGGATCCAGCAGAAGTCCTCAATGGACTGGATTCCGAACTTCGGCATCCACATCTCCTTCGGCATCGACGGCATCGCGCTGGTGATGATCGCGGTCATCGGGCTGCTCGTGCCGATCGTGGTCGGCGCGCTGGGCCTGACCGACAAGCTCCCGGCCGGGCGCTCGGCGGGCGGGTTCCTCTCGCTGATCCTGGTGCAGGAAGCGCTCACCATCGGCGTCTTCGCCGCGACCGACGTCTTCCTGTTCTACGTGCTGTTCGAGATCATGCTGATCCCGATGTACTTCCTCATCGGCGGCTACGGCGGCGCGAACCGGCAGTACGCGGCGGTCAAGTTCTTCCTCTACTCGTTCCTCGGCGGCCTGATCATGCTGGCGTCGGCCATCGGGGCGTACTCGATGGCGTCGGACGAACTCGGCAAGGGCACCTTCGACTGGGAAACGCTCGTCACGGTCGTCCGCGACGCCCCGCTGGGGACGCAGATCTGGCTGTTCATCGGGTTCTTCCTCGCGTTCGCGATCAAGGCCCCTTTGGTGCCGTTCCACACCTGGCTCCCGGACGCCGCGGGCCAGGCGCCCATCGGCGTCGCGGTGCTGCTGGTCGGTGTGCTGGACAAGGTCGGCACGTTCGGCTTCCTGCGCTACTGCCTCCCGATGTTCCCGGAGGCCAGCAAGGAACTCGCGCCGTGGGTGCTGGTGCTCGCCGTCGCGGGTGTCCTTTACGGCTCGATCCTCGCGGCCGGGCAGCGCGACATGAAGCGCTTCATCGCTTACGTGTCGATCGCCCACTTCGGGTTCATCGCTCTGGGCATCTTCACCTTCAACGAGCAGGCGATGGTCGGCTCGGTGTCGTACATGCTCAACCACAGCCTCGCCACCGGCATGCTGATCGTGGTGGTCGGCCTCATCGTGATGCGCGGTGGATCCACCAGGATCTCGGACTACGGCGGCATGGCGAAGGTGACCCCGCTCCTGGGCGGGATGCTGCTGATCGCCGGTCTGTCCACTTTGTCCCTTCCCGGCACCAACTCCTTCATCAGTGAGTTCCTGGTGCTGCTGGGGTCCTTTGTGGACTACCCGGTGTACACGATCATCGCGACGGTCGGCATGGTGCTGGCCGCGGCGTACGTGCTCTGGCTCTACCAGCGCGTCATGCAGGGCCCCGTCCGCGGTGACGCTGTGTTGTTGCCGGCCCCGACGGGGCCTCCCACCCCGACCAGCGTGGGGTCACCTAGCACTGTCAGCACGGCTATCGAACCCGAATTGGGTACGACCAGGGCGACCAAGGCCATCAAGGACCTCGGCGGCAGGGAGATCGCGATCCTGGCGCCGATGGTCGTGTTGATCATCGCGCTCGGTTTCTACCCCAAGCCGGTGCTCGACACGATCACCCCGTCGGTGCAGGCGACGATGTCGTCCGTGCAGGGAGGCAAGTAAACCGTGCTCTTCTTGACTCAGGCGCCACCGGTGCAGGTGCCGTCGATCGACTACTTCGCCGTCACGCCGATCTTGATCATCCTCGGCGCGGCGTGTGTCAGCGTGCTGTTCGAGGCCTTCCTGCCCAAGCACATGCGGTGGCCGTCGCAGGTCTTCCTGTCCCTGCTCGGGATCGGGGCGGCCGGCGTCTTCCTCGCCTGGTACGCCAGTTCGTCCGCCCCGAAGAACGGCATCACGACCTTCAGCGGCGCGATCGCCGTCGACCGGCCGTCGCTGTTCCTGTGGGGCACGCTGCTGGCGCTGGCGCTGGGCGCGGTACTGCTGATCGCCGACCGCTCGGTCGAACCGGGCGGCGCGTTCGTCGCGCAGGCGGGCATCCGCCCCGGCACGCTGCAGGACCGTGCGCAGGTCGGCACCACCGGCATGCAGACCGAGGTCTTCCCGCTGACGTTGTTCGCGCTCGGCGGCATGATGTCGTTCGTCGCGGCCAACGATCTGCTGACCATGTTCATCGCGCTCGAAGTGCTGAGCCTGCCGCTGTACCTGATGTGCGGTCTCGCGCGACGGCGTCGCCTGCTCTCGCAGGAATCCGCGGTCAAGTACTTCCTGCTCGGCGCGTTCTCGTCGGCGTTCTTCCTCTACGGACTCGCGCTGCTGTACGGCTACGCGAACTCCGTGAAGCTGTCGGACATCGCCAACGCCGCCGCCGGTTCGGACCGCTCGGACACCCTGCTGTTCGCCGGGCTCGGGCTGCTCGCGGTCGGCCTGCTGTTCAAGGGTTCGGTCGGTCCGTTCCACACCTGGACCCCGGACGTCTACCAGGGCGCGCCGACCCCGGTCACCGCGTTCATGGGTGCCTGCACCAAGGTCGCCGCGTTCGGCGGGATCCTGCGGGTGTTCTCGGTGGCGTTCGAGTCGACCAGCTGGGAATGGCGCGGCGTGCTCTGGGGCGTCGCGATCATCTCGATGCTGATCGGCGCGGTGCTGGGGCTCACGCAGACCGACGTGAAGCGCATGATCGCCTACTCGTCCATCGCGCACGCCGGGTTCCTGCTCGTGGGTGCGATCGCGATGACCGAGGAAGGCCTGTCGAGCACGCTGTTCTACCTGCTGGCCTACGGTTTCACCACGCTCGCCGCGTTCGGTGTCGTCTCGCTGGTGCGGGACTCGAACGGCGAGGCGACGCACCTGTCCGCGTGGGCGGGCTTGGCGAAGCGGTCACCGGTGCTGGCCGGGGTGTTCACCTTCCTGCTGCTCGCACTGGCCGGTATCCCGCTCACCAGTGGGTTCGTCGGCAAGTTCGTGGTGTTCTCGGCGGCACTGTCCGACGGGATGGCGCCGCTCGTCGTCGTCGCACTGGTCTTCAGCGCCGTCGCCGCGTTCTTCTACCTGCGGGTGATCGTGCTGATGTACTTCTCCGAACCGGCACCCGACGGCCCGACCGTCACCGTGCCCGGCGCGTTCACCACCACCGCGATCACCATCGGCGTCATCGTCACGCTGGTGCTCGGCCTGATCCCGGCGTTCGCCCTCGACTGGGCGGGCTCCGGCGGTTTCGCCCTCAAGTAGTTTTGCTTTGCGCGTGAAGGCCCCTTCCCTCGGCTGAGCTGTGGGGAGGGGCCTTCACGCGCATCGGGTACTGAATTGCCGGGCCGCACCTGGCAAGTTTTCGTCATGCCGAAGCCGAAACCCAGCCCCCAGGCACGGGCACTCGCCGAAGGACTTCGAGTCGCGCGGAAGATCAGCAGACTGGCCATGACCGAAGTGGCCGACAAACTGGTCTGGTCGCAGTCGACGCTCAGCCGTCTCGAAACCGGACTACGCGCCGCGTCCACCGAAGAGGTGTCGGCACTGCTCGCGGTCTATCAGATCACTGGCGAGCAAAGGGAAGTACTGATCGAACTGGCTCGCGACGCCGACCGCCCCAACTGGCTGGAAACTCGTGACGCAGAGGTGCCGTGTCAGGTGAAAACCCTTGTGCAGTACGAACTCGAAGCCACCAAGATCGTCGAATCCAGTACCGCGTTGCTTCCCGTGCTGCTGCAGACACCTTCGTACGCGAGGGCCGCGCTGACCGCGGCCGACGTCTCCGCCGCTGCGCTCGAAGCGCGAATGGACTTACGTCAGGACCGCCAGAAGGTGCTGGACCGGAAGAATCCGCCGAGGCTGGTCGCGTTCCTCGACGAGGGAACCCTGCGGCGGCAGATCGGCGGCGAACGGATCATGGCCAACCAGCTTCGGTACCTCCTCGCGCTGGCGCGGCGGCCGACTGTCGAACTGCGTGTCTTCCCTTTCGATGTCGGCGGCCATCCCGGGATGTGCGGCGGCTACGCTCTGCTCGAGTTCGCGGACGGCCGTCCGCTGGTGCGGCTGGAACACCGGTGCGCCGGGGTGTTCCTGCACCAGCCCGAGGACGTCGAGCCTTACGAGCGGGCGACAGTGCGGTCGACCGCGGTGGCGCTGGACCCGGGGCGGTCAGTGAGCTTGATCGAGAGCCTGGTGCCGCTGGTCTAGTGGTCGAGGCTCGCCCGCAACGCGGCGACCTTCTGGGCCAGCAACGTGGGTTCACCGGGCAGGACGGTGATGTACCGGTTCGTGGACGAGCCGGTCACGTGCATGGCCACCCGCCCTGCGTCGATGTCCAGATACGTCAGACCGTCGGTGGCTTCGACGCGCTTGCCGCCATCGGGCCGCTTGGCCGCGGCGAAAAAGCCGACACCGAAGTACGGCTGATCGAAGACCTCGTCCAGCTGCCGGGCATCGCGGCTCCGTGACTCGGCTTCGTCGTCGTAGAGGCCACTTCCGGCACCGGGCTTGAAATCGTCCTGTGGCAAGGAGAACGGTGCGAACCGCGCGGGCGGGTACTCGGGCAGGTTCAGCACGAGCGCCGCCGCGCGGTCGTCGGTCCGCACACCCTTCAGCCAGACCCGGTTGCCCTGACAGATCGCGGTCACCGCGGCACGACCACGCACGGCGACCAGGATGCTGTACTGCTCCGCTTCCGTCCGCACGGTCGCGTAGTACTCGGAATTCGGCCGGTCGAGGATGTGCAGGACGTCCTCGAAGTCGCTCGTCAACCGCTTGCCCTCGGTGAAGCCGAGCCCGCCCAGCTCCTCGAACGCCGCCCTGTCTTCGCCGTTTCGCGACGACGGCGGGATGTACCGCAGGCCGCCCGCGAAGATCAGATGCGGATCTCCGCAGCCGGCGTGACGGAACGCGGTCAGCAAGGTGTCGAGCGTGATCTCGACCGGGCGCGCGAGCACCACGTTTCTCCCTCCCCTGAGACTGTGGCGCTACTTCTTCTTTTCGCCGATCACCGGCGGCATCGGCTTCTCGATGTAGCCGCCGAAGGTCTCGTCCGGATCCGGGTTCTGGAGGTACGCCGGAGCCTTCTTCTCCTTGTCCTCCTCGCCCTTCCCGCGGGCGCCACCGGGCGCCATCGGCATCCCGTTCGCCCCGCCACGACCGGCGGCACCGGCGGATCCCGCCGTGCCTCGGCCACCCATGGGCTGACCAGGCGTCCCAGCGCCGCTCCGACCGCCCGCACCGGGCTGCCCGGTGCCGCCCGGCCCGCCGGGGACACTGCCGCCCCGGTAGCCGCCGCCCGGCGACCCGGGCCCGCCGACGGTCCGCCCGCCGGGTCCATTGGTGGACCCCGACCCTCCGCCGGTACCCGGACCGAACGAGGGGTACCCGGGCGGGAAGGTGCCTGGCTGGTTGAAGGTGTTGATGGGCTTGCCGGTCGGCCCGAAGTCGACGTTCGCCGCGGGCGGTACGACCGGGTTGACCTGAGGCGGCGTGTACGAGTTCGCGCGGGTTCCGTCGTCAGGTGCCGGAAGGTGCGTCACGGGCTGGACCGGCTGCGAACCACCCTGTCCGGGCTGCGGCCCGCTCACGGGACCGCCCGTCCCCGGCCCACCTGTGCCTGGCCCACCGGTGCCGGGACCGCCCGGCCCCGGTGTCCCCGTGCCTGGTCCACCGGTCCCGCGGTACGGCTCGCCGGTCCCGGGGTCACGCCCGTCGGAGCCGTCGCCGAAGCCCTTGACCGGCGGCCTTCCGGAGCTCCCGTCGTCCATCGTGATAGTGCCGCCGGGGTCGTTGAGCTGCGCGTACTGGGCGGGCAGCACGTCACCGTTGGAGGTGCTGGCCGAGTGATAGGTCGCGAAGGTGTCGATGTTGTGCTGGCTGTCGGCCTGGTAACCCTTGACCTTGTCCCAGTAGCCACGGCCGCCGTCGCCACCCTGGCCGACAAGCATTCCCATGACGTCCTCGGCCGTGGGCGCCGGCTGTTCCGGCGGGACCGGCTTGACCGAGTTCTTCGCCGAGCCGAAGGCGTCCATCTGCGCTGAGATGGCGCTCTGGGCGACCGCCAGATGCATCGCGTCGTCCATGGCTGCCTCGACGACGGGCCGCGTCGCGTCAGCGGCAGCGGTGCCCGACGCGCCTTGCCAGCCGGCCACGGACTTCTGGGCGAGCGCGGTGAGCTTTTGGGCGCGCTCGTGGTGCTTGGCGGTCAGGTTGAAGGCGCGCAACTGGGCCTCGGCGAGTGAGTCGGTGCCCACACCACCGGTGACCTGCTCGTAGATCTGGGCGGCGGTGAGCGGTCCTGCCGTCATCAGTTGCCCCCTCGGATCGTGGCCAGCACCCTGATAGCGCCTTCACGAGCGGCGTTGCAAGGGTCTTTCTTGCCGACGTTCGCCTCGGATTGTGTTGATGCGATGCTGACGGTTTCGGTGTCGCTGATTCCAAGCGACACTGAGCAAGCGCCCTCGGCGCGACGGTCAGTGACGCCGTAGGCGGTCACGGGGTACCCGTCAAGTGGTTCGAGTGGTTCGACCAGTTTGTAGGCTTTCCCCTTGGCCGCGTAGACGCTAGCCGTGCCACCATCTGGAGAGCTGCCAAAGATCACGTGGACGCGGGGACGGGTGGTGGAGGGAATGGACCACCGGCATGCTGGGCCAGCCGAGCCGTCGGGACGAGGCACGGTTTCAGTGTTGGGCCCTAGAAGTTCTTCGACCTGAGTTTTGGTGAGCGCGGCGCAAGGGTCTTGTTTGAACCGTGTTACATCGATTGGGTGCTCGACCTTGGGGACACCTGATGGCAAGCCAACTGAACTCGAAGGTCCGGAGTTCGGTCCGCCGCTGGTGGGTGTGGGGCTGCCGTCGACGGTGGGTGTCGAACACGCGGAGAGAACAGCGAGCGCGGTCACGCTGAGGAACAGGGCGGTGCGTCGCATCAGGTGAGGCCTTCTGGTTGCTGGTTGATGACGTTCTTGGCTTGTTCGTCAGCCGTGGCGTACTTGCCGAGAGCGGTGACGTACTTCTTGGCCATGTTCTCGCAGTAGGCGATGCGCTCGGTGAGGGCTTTCATGAGCGCAGCGCCGGAGTGCTGGGTGACCGTGGCATTATCCCCGCTCGCGTACTCACGACCTGGTGGCTGGACCTTGGCAATGACCTCGGCATCCTCAAGGTCATCTGTGTACTCCTGGGCCAGGGCAGACCACTCTTTAGCCAGTTCGTGAAGGGTCGCCTCGTCGTACTTGAACCCCGCACCCTCCGCGAGCGGCGTCCCGTAGGAGCCGCCTGTCGGTGGGGCTTTACAGACCACGTTGGGGTTGGAGCCCGGGTCGTAGGTCGGCTGACCCTCAGGCATGGCCATGCACCCCTGCCACCCCGAACCGATCCCCGTTGACTGGGCGAACCCGCCCCGAAGTCACCGTCGTCATATGCCCCTCCCGTGGCTACAAGGCGCTCCACCCCGATGCACCCTGCGTAATCCGACGCCGGGAAGATTACCAGGGTTCCCCGCCAGCCGAGCACGTCTGCATAAAGTTCCGTTCCCCACTGAATAGCGCTCGCGTCTCTGGTGACTATCGGTGAAAACCATTCGGGTGGTTGTGCGTCGATAGAAGGGCTTTCTGCTGGTGGATGCCACCGCGAGTTCGCATACTCCGCGTAATGAAGTTTCGAAGAGTGATTCTTGTTGCACTGCTCGCCGGGTTATTGGCGGCTTGTACGGATTCCGTGGTACCGACCCCGCCTCAGCCGCACTTTCCGAAATGGCAGCCGAAACAACCTCGACCCGCCGGCCGTGACGAACGAGCCGTGGACGCCGCGCTGGCCGCACTCGATTTCTGCGAGCTGATCGACTTCGCCGCCTACGACCGCAGGAAGGCAGGCAACACCCGGCCCGTCGAGCGGAAGGCGGAGGTGAAGAACGGCAGGAAACAGTGCACGTTGCTCCGTGGGGGCTACGACATCATCGAGGTCCGTGATGTGGACCCGGGTCACACGGCGCTCCGAAACGACGGAGCCGTCGTCGACCTCGGCGGGGTGAAGGCCTACCAGATCGAAACCCATCGTGAGGGCGGGATCAGCGGTTGCGCGATCACGGTTCCGGCCAGCTTCCTGCGGGCCGTCAAGTTCGAGATCGGCAGCGCCAGTCGTGGCAAGGACTGCGAACTCCTTCGTGACTTCGCCACCGCCGGTGCCGCCAAACTCCCCCGCGACCTCGTCTACCCACCGGACGGCCAGGACAGCGCGCGGGTCGGGGCCTGCGCGAACTGGGTCTCGAACAGCAAGGGCGAGAACTGCGATCCGGCCGTCGACGCGCAGGTGCCCACGGGTGCCGAACTGATCCTGGCCGCCGGTGCGGCCGATCCGAACGTCGAATGCGCGGTGTTCCGCGACGCGGTCAAGAAGGTCTTCGGGCCGGAGTTCGAGCCGATCGCCACGCCGGGCGCCTGCTACTTCGTCGAACCACTGCATCGCCTTCAGATCGAGGCCGGGGCCACCGCGAACGGTGGCGCCCCGGGGGAGTGGCTCGCGGACCCACACCGCACCTTCAAGGACCACCACCAGACCTCATTCAGCGGGAATCCGGGAGTCACCCTGCGCAACAAGGATGACAGCGAACTGCTCATTTATGTCTCACCTTTCGGCGACCTCGACTCGCGTGGGCATGTTCGGCTGCAGGTTTCGTCCGAACGGGAGCGGGGGATCGACGACTGGGACCGATCGAGGGTGATCCCGGTCGTGGACGTCGCCAAGGCACACGCCGTGATGGAACTGGTGATGGCCACCCACTTTCGGGCGACCAGGTGAGGTCCGTGCCGTCGTAAGCTTTCCCCATGTACATCGAGCGGGTCCGGCTGGAGAACATCCGCGGGTTCAGCGGTGCCCGTGCCGTGGACCTGCGCCTTCCCGGCCCCGGCTGGGTGGTGCTCGCCGGGCGGAACGGTTCCGGCAAGACCTCGCTGCTGCGCGCCATCGCGGTCGCGGCGGCGCCGGACGTGGCGTGGGGGCTGCTGTCGGACGCCGCGAGCTGGATCTCGACGGGGTCGACGAACGGGTCCATCGAGCTGTCGGTGATGCGCGAGGAAGGTCCGGCGCCGGTCGAGGTCCGCTGGCTCGATTCCGGGCTGCTGCCGATCTCCGGTCTCCCGCCTGGTCAGCCGTTCTGCGCGGCCTATGGCCCCTTCCGGCGGCTCGCGGGCGGCAGCGGTGAGGCCGAGTCCTGGATGCGTGGCGCCGGATCGCTGGCGCGGATGGCGAGCCTGTTCCACGAAGACGCCTCGCTCGCCGAGGGCGTCACCTGGCTGATCAATCAACATCTCCGTGCCCTGGAAGGAAAAGCAGGCGCCCGCGAGCTGAAGGACGCGGCGCTGGAGATCCTCGGGGACGGTCTCTTGCCCGGCGGCTACCGGATCCGCGACGTCGATTCGGACGGGCTCTGGGTCGAATACCGGGGCGATCGGTTCCCGCTGCGCGAGATGAGCGACGGCTACCGTACGGTGACGGCGCTCGTGGTCGACCTGCTCAAACAACTCGACAGCGCGGGCCTCGACCACGAGAGTCCCGGGGTCGTGATCATCGACGAGGTGGACGCGCATCTCCACGTGTCGTGGCAGAAACGCATGGGGCCGTGGTTCAAGGCGCACTTTCCGCGCATCCAGTTCATCGTGACCACGCACAGTCCCTATGTCTGCCAGGCCGCCGATCCCGGCGGGCTCATCCGGCTTTCCGGGCCCGACGAAGAAGTCCCGCCGCGGGTGGTCTCAGAGGAGCTGTACGAACGGGTCGTGTTCGGCACCGGCGACGACGCCGTGCTTTCCGACCTCTTCGGCCTGGACACGCCCTATTCGCCGCAGGCCGTCGAGCTACGCGAACATCTCGCCGAGCTCGAATTCCAGGTGGCTTCCGGGCGGGCGGACGCGAACGGCGTCCGGGAATGGGAACGTCTGCGGGGCATGCTGAGCAGCTCGCCACCGAGCCGGGTGGACGAGGTGTCCAGGCGGTTCGAGGCCGACGATCGGTGATCGGGATCCGCCGGATCGCGCTGCCGGGCAGGCTGGTGGCCGATCTCGAAGAGCTGACAGCGCGGATTCCGCCGGGTGACAGCAAAGAAGCACGACGGTTGTGGCGGGTTTCCCGTGCCGTACGGCGTTCTTTGCGGGCAGGCTTGGACGCCATGGCCGCCGGCCGCGGCTACTGCATGTACTGCGGCGACGGCCTCGGGTCCACTGTGGACCATTTCGAGCCGATCGCGCGGAATCCCGGGCGCGCGTTCGACTGGCTCAACCACCTGCTCGCTTGCGAGTACTGCAACAGCCACCACAAACGCGACCTGTTCCCGGTCGACGACGAAGGCAACAGCCTGCTGATCGACCCGACCGCCGAAGACCCGCTGGAGCATCTGTTCCTGGTGCTGTCGATCGGGACTTACCGCGCCCTGACCGAAAAAGGCGAACAGACGATCAAGGTGTGCGGGCTGAACCGGGCGCAACTGGCGCGCGGGCGGGAAACGGCGGTCAATCAGGTGGGCGCGCTCGTCATGGGCTGGTGGACCGCACGCGCACTGGGGGACGAGGAAAAGCGGCGCGCGATGGTCTGGACCCTGCTCGACCAGCCGCACGCCGACGTCCTCCACGCGATGCTCCGGCAGGCGGGGATGCCGGGCGCGCGCGCCGTTTTCCGGTCGGACGACGAACTCATCGACCTGCTTCGCGCGCCGGAACTCGCCGAAGACCTTCAGCTCTCCGGCGGCGCGGTGTAGGCGGCCAACGTGGCGTCGGCCCGGGTGCGGGCGGTGTCCGCGTCGGTCCCGCCGGCGACGTCCGCCTCGTACCAGGCCTCGCTGCTCAGGGTCATGAATCGCGTGCCCTCGTCGCTCACCATCCAGGCCATGGCCGCCTCGGGATCGTTGGCCTCACCGGATTCGAGGTGCAGCGCGAGCCCGTTCAGGGTCATGTCCCAGCCGATGCCGACCGCGCCTGGGCCGAATTGGTTCCAGTGTTCGTTGGGGACGGCGGTGTGGTCGAGTTCGAACCGGGTGCGCCCGTCGGGTTCGGCGCTCAGCCGGACCTCGATCCAGCTGACGTCGCCGCCGTACTCCCAGGTCGCGGCGAAACTCTTCGGGGGATCGCAGCGTTCGACGGTCCCGCCCGCGTTGCCTTCGAGCTGGTACTTGCCGCCGACCCGCAGTTCGCCGGTGACCGGCAGGAACCAGCGCGGGATGCGTTCGGGGTTGGTGCAGGCGTCCCAAAGGTCGTCCAGATCGGTGTCGTAGACCTGGCTGACGGTGACCGTCGACGCCTCACCCGCTTCGACCACACGTTTGCCCACCTTGCGCTGGACGGAGTCGATCTGGCTGGTCACGTCGACCATGGGAGTCCTCCTCGGCTCGGTTACCGACAAAGTATCAGCCTATGCTTATATAAGCCAATACAGAAAAGGGCGTCCGGGACGACCCCGGACGCCCCTCTCCCGGCGTGATGGTTATGGCGTGGGGGAGCAGGCCGCGCGGCCGACGATCACCTCGCCGGTGATGTTCGAGGCCGGGGCGAATTTGATCCGCAGCATGGTCAGCCCGATGCTGCCGTCGCCGGGCAAGGCCTGTTCGTTGAAGATCGCCTCGGCGAGCAGGGTCCCGTTGGACTTGGTGATCGGCTTGACGTAGCCGACCGGCACCGGCGACGGCAGGGCGCCGAGCCCGGTCGCGCCGCCGTAGGACCAGGTGGCGTTCGTGTTGTTCTGGGTCGCCGTGCAGCTGACCGAGTAGGACTGGATCTTGATGCGCGGTCCGCTCGACGAGACCAGCGCCGACAACTCGAAGTTCTGCCCTTTGGCTTCCGACTTCGTCGTGGTCACGTCGTTCGCGGGGTCGACGACCGTGGTCGTGCACGTGGACGTGCCGCCACCGAACGTGATCCCGGTCTTGGACACGACCCCGGACGAGTTGGCCGTCGGTCCCTCGACCGCGCAGTCGGCCAGCGACGAGATCGCGACCGGCGTCTGCCCGGCCTTGGTGAAGGCGGCGGACCCGAGCGACGCGACGCCCGCGGGGTTGGCCGCGGCGGCAGGGGTCACTCCGACGCCGATACCCGCCAGCAGCAGTGCACCGACGAGGCCGGCCCGACTTGCGATGGTGATGCGCATCGCTTCCTCCTCACGTGTTGGAGAGCGAGCCCGGAGCGGCCGTTCTTCCCTTTTGTCATCACTATCTGCGTGTCGGATTCGCCCGTTGCGTGCGTGACGGTCGTTTCACTCGTCCGTGGATCATGGACACCCGTTGGATATTCAGGTTCGTATTCGGATACAGGCCTGTATATTCGGTCGCATGTCGACCTACCGCGTCCTCGTCAACGGCAAGTTCGACCATCCCGACGCCGAGACCCGCGCCCGGCTCCTTGCCGAGCTGGAAAACCACCAGGCGATCGGGTTCACCGAGGACGGCCTGCTCACCTACAGCGCCCACCTCGGCGCCTTCGCCTTCCGCGTCACCTTGCGCGGCGAGGAAGAGCGCGAGGTGCTCGACGAGGCCGAGCTGAAGGTCATGGAGCTGCTGGACGCGAAGGGCTACCCGTATCGCGACGTCGCGGGCAAGGCGACCTGCATGGACGACATCAAGATCCGCCGCCGCTGACCTCAGAGGCTCAGGAGACCTCGGCGGGCGGGGCCGCGAAGGTGTTGCAGGCCGAAGTGTCCTTGGCTTTCAGGCCGCGCTTCTGCCACAACGCGGCGTTCTTCGCCGAGCCATGGGTTTCGCTGTCCACGCCTTCGGACCCGGCTTGTCCAAGCGGCGCGACCAGCCCGGCGGTGATCGAACCGCGGCCGGCGGCGTTGGCGAGGAACAGCGCACTGAAGCAGTCGGCCTGTAGTTCGAGCCGCCTGCTCAGGTCGAGGATCTTCGGCCGGTCGCCGTCCGCCTCGCGGTAGAGCGTGTCGTGTTTCCGGAGGATGCCGGACTGCTCCTGGACGTGATGTCCGTACTCATGGGCGAGCAGGAACAGCTGGCTCAGCAGTTCGGGACCGCCGTCTTCGAGCTGCCTCGGCAACGGTAAGAAGATCGTCTTGTCGTCCGAGCAGTAGAAGCCCATGGCCTCCGAGGCTGGTGGAGGCGGGCCGCAGGCGGTGTTCGAGACGTCGTGGAGGTTCACCGCGACCGGGATCCGCGGCTCGCCGACCTGGGTCAGGACGGGATGCCATGCCCGCTCCAGACAAGGGATCAGAGCCAGGTAGAACGCCTCCAGCTGCTCCTTCGTGCCGCGGAGCTTGGGCAGTTCGCAGGTCACCTTCGGCATCGCCACCCCGGGAGCGACGAGCGGATTGGCCGCCGTCTCGAGTTTGCGGACCGGCACCTCCTGCCGTGTGGCGGGCGGAGCGGACGACGCGGGCGCCGACGTCGGCGGGACGGCAGGCTGCCGGGTCTGGACGGCACCCGCCTTCGACTCCTTCAGGCCGCCCACCACGAGGGCGGCCACGAGCACCATCACCGCCATGAACACGACGAACAGGATCACGGTGATCCAGACCGTCGAACGCTGCTCCTGATGGTCTTCGGCGGGCGGTGCCCACGCCGGTCTTTCGCCGGAATCGTCCGGTGTGGTCATGTCTTGTCCCCAGTTCGTGCCAAGAGCGGCAGGATACTCGGCGGGGGTGTCATATTCGTCACCGTTTCCCCTGGACAGCGCCCCAACAGGGGCGAGCGGGTAGCCACTACGCTGGAAGCAATCCCGAACCGGTGTCAAAGAGAGCGGAGCCGACGTGTCTGTGTCTTCACCTGCCCCAGGTGGTGCCATCGAGGACCTGCGCGCGTCCGTGGGGCTCCAGATCGCCGACGAGCAGCTCCTGCGCACCCTCGCGACCGGTCTCGCCGAGGTCGAGACCCTGCTCCGCGAGGTCGTCCGCAGTGACGTCAAGGCCGTCGAGGACGCCGCATCGCACCTGGTCGAAGCGGGGGGCAAACGTTTCCGTCCGCTGTTCACGCTGCTCGCTTCGCAGTTCGGGCCGAAGCAGGGCGACCAGGTGGTCATCGCCGCCGCGGCGGTCGAGCTGGTGCACCTCGCGACGCTGTACCACGACGACGTGATGGACGAGGCGACGATGCGCCGCGGCGCGGAGAGCGTCAACGCCCGCTGGGACAACACCATCGCGATCCTGACCGGCGACTTCCTGTTCGCGCACGCCTCGCGGCTGGTCGCGGACCTCGGCACGGACGCCGCCCGGATCATCGCCGAGACCTTCGGCGAACTGGTCACCGGTCAGATGCGCGAGACGGTCGGCCCTGCCGACGGCGACGACGCGGTCGAGCACTACCTCACGGTCATCGCGCAGAAGACCGGTTCGCTGATCGCCACCTCCGGCCGCTTCGGCGGGATGATGTCCGGCGCGGCCGACGAGCACATCGACGCGCTTCGCCGCTTCGGCGACATCATCGGGACGGCGTTCCAGATCTCCGACGACGTCATCGACATCGCGTCGCCCTCGGCCGAGCTCGGCAAGGCGCAGGGCACGGACCTGCGCGAAGGCGTCAGGACCCTTCCGATGCTGTACGCGCTGGCCGATCCGGCCACCGACCCGCGTCTGGTCGAGCTGCTGTCCGGCCCGATCTCCGACGACAAGCTCGTCGCCGAGGCCCTGGACCTGCTGCGGGCCTCGTCCGGACTCGAACGCGCACGCGAAACCCTTTCCGACTACGCTCGGCGGGCGCGTGCCGAGCTCGCTGCGCTGCCCGCGTCGCCCGCCCGGGACGCCTGCGAATCGGTCGCCGACTACCTCGTCGCGCGAACGCATTGACAAGGGGCAGGATAGATGTCCATTTTCGGACAGGTTTGGCTGTGGAGTCTGCTGGCGTTCGTCGTCGGGGCGCTGCTCACCTGGCTGGTACTGGTGCTCCCGGCGCGCAAGCGCATCCGTGAGCTGGAAAGCTCGCTGGCCACCGCGCACGCCGAGACGTCACGGGTGCCGGCCGGGGTGAGCCTCGGCGCGGGGGCCGCGGCGGCCGCCGGCGGGACCGCGTACTTCACGAAGCCGTCGCACGACGAGCTGGACGAGGAGTTCGCGGCCGCCGAGGAGCCGAAGCCCGCTTATCCCGAGACCCTCACCGAGCGCGAGCCCGCGCGGCCGTGGTCCGAACCGGTCGAGGAGAAGGCGCCCGAGCCTGTCGAGGACGTCCAGGAGGACCTCGTCGAGGAGCGGCAGTCCTTCGAGGAGAGGCAGCCGGAGCCGACGCGGACCTTCGAGCCCGAAGAGGAATACGAGGCCGAGTACCGCACCGCGCCCGAAGCGGAGCCGGAGCCCGCCGAGCGGACGCAGTTCATCCCGGCGACCCCGGCCGAGCTCGAACCCGAGCCGGAGAACCCGTACGCCGCCGCGGCGACCGAGTACCTCCAGCCCGCGTCGAAGCTGGACGTCGAGCCCGAATTCGAGCCGCAGCCCGAGTCTCAGCCGTCGCCGGGTGACGGACCGTACCGGTCCCGCCTGGAGATGCAGCTGGATCCCGAGGGCACGGAGACGCAGCCCGAGCCGGTCTCGCTGTTCAGCCCCGCTTCGCGCGTGGACAACGAACAGCCGCCCGTCGAGACCAACTGGTTCGAGCGGGAAGAAGAGCTGCAGGAGCCGCCCGCGTACGCCTTCGGTTCCGACGAAGAAGCGAAGGCCGGTCTCCTCGACTCGGAGCCCGAGACGCCCGCCGAAGCCACCCAGGTGTTGCCCAAACGCACGCCGCGGGGCACGGTCCGCGGCGGTTTCGAGCCGCCGCAGCCGATCCAGCCGTCGATGCGGGCCATCGAACGCCGTGAACCGGACCTGTCCGGTGGGCAGAGCGGCTCGCTGTTCGAGCCCGCCGTCCAGCCCGGTGACGCGATGCCCGCCCCGGAACCCCCGCCCGCGCGGCAGGTCGCGCCCGCGGTGGAGTCCGTTCCGCCGGGCCCGTTCGGTCCCGGTTCGGCGATGCCGCGGCCAGGCGGTGGCCGCCCCGCCGACGACTTCGGGGTCAAGGCCAGCGTCACGGCACTGCGGTACTGCACCGAGGACTCGCCTCAGTTCCCGAAGATGGTCGCCGAGGTCTGGTTCCGCACCGCCACCGACGCCGAGCGGGTGGGCTTCCGTCCCCTGGCCTGAGGAACGCGACCACAGGGTAGCGACCGCAAGGTCTCTCCAAGGGCGCCCCGCGCCCGACGGAGACTTCACGTCGCGCGCCCTCTTTTGGGCCGAAGGCCCACGAAAACGCGATGAAGGGGCGCCCTCCGCACTCACCGCGAGGTGAAGGCGAAACGACGCCCCTTCGGCGCGCTTTCGTCAGCGCGCGACCTTAAACAACGGTCCAGGTGTCCTTGCCGCGCAGCAGTCCCTGCAGATCCGGCTTGCGGGCCGCCTGTGCCTCCGCGACCTGGGCCCGCGCCTGGTCGTCGTAGGTGGGCCGCTCGACCTGCCGCAGGATGCCGGTCGGCACGTGGTTCAGGTTCTGGTCGCCGATCCGCGACAGCGCGAACGCGTACGCGGTGTCCTCGATCGTCGGATCGTGCACGATGAGGTTCTCCTCGCCGATGTTCGCGACCTTCCCGACCTCGAGGCCGCCCCAGCCGCTGCGCGTGACGCCGAATTCGCTCTGCGGGCCGAACCTGATCGGCTCGCCGGTCCGCAGCGGGATGAGCCTGCTGGCGGCTTCGTCCTTGTCCTTGAGGACCTCGAACGCGCCGTCGTTGAAGATCGGGCAGTTCTGGTAGATCTCCACCAGCGCCGATCCCCGGTGCTTCGCGGCGGCCTCCAGCACCTCGGTCAGGCCCTTGCGGTCGGAGTCGAGCGCGCGGCCCACGAACGACGCCTCGGCGCCGATCGCCAGCGACAGCGGGTTGAACGGGGTGTCGACCGAGCCCATCGGGGTGGACTTGGTGACCATGCCCGGCCCGGACGTCGGCGAGTACTGGCCCTTGGTGAGCCCGTAGATCCGGTTGTTGAACAGCAGGATCTTGATGTTCACGTTGCGCCGCAACGCGTGGATCAGGTGGTTGCCGCCGATGGACAGCGCGTCGCCGTCACCGGTGACGACCCACACCGACAGATCCGGGCGGGCGGTCGCGAGCCCGGTCGCGATCGACGGCGCGCGGCCGTGGATCGAGTGCATGCCGTAGGTGTTCAGGTAGTACGGGAACCGGGAAGAGCAGCCGATCCCCGAGATGAACACGATGTTCTCGCGTTTGAGGCCGAGCGTCGGCAGGAACGACTGCACGGCGTTGAGCACGACGTAGTCGCCGCAGCCGGGACACCAGCGGACCTCCTGGTCCGACTTGTAGTCCTTCGCCTTCTGCGGTTCGGTTTCGGTTGGCACGAGGTCCAAGCCGCCGAGGGTGGGAATCCCCAGATCAATCGCGGTCACTTCGCCGCCTCCGTACTGGTGATGATCTCCGTGAACACGCCTTGCAGCTCCTCGGCCTTGAACGCCATCCCGGCGACCTTCGTGTACGACTTCACATCCACGAGGTACTTCGCCCTCAAGAGCATCGACAACTGGCCGAGATTCATTTCAGGGACGACCACGGTGTCGTACGAACGGAGCACGTCACCGAGATTGCCCGGGAACGGGTTGAGGTGCCGCAGATGCGCCTGCGCGATCGGCATGCCCTCCTTGCGGACCCGGCGGCACGCGGCGCCGATCGGCCCGTAGGAGGAGCCCCAGCCGAGCGCGAGGACCCTGGCCTTGCCGCCGCTCGGGTCGTCGACGACGAGGTCGGGGACGTCGATGCCGTCGATCTTGGCCTGCCGCAGGCGGACCATCTTGTCGTGGTTGTCGGGGTCGTAGGAGATGTGCCCGGTCTTGTCGGCCTTCTCCAGCCCGCCGATGCGGTGCTGCAGACCGGCCGCGCCCGGCACGGCCCACGCGCGGGCGAGGGTCTCGGGATCGCGGACATACGGCCAGAATTCCCCGGAACCGTCTTCGGCATTCGGCTCGGTGGCGAATTCCACCCGCAGGTCCGGCAGGTTCTCGACGTCCGGGATCAGCCACGGCTCCGAGCCGTTCGCGATCGCGCCGTCCGACAGCAGGAAGACCGGGGTGCGGTACTTCAGCGCGATCCGGGTGGCCTCCAGCGCCGCATCGAAGCAGTCCGCGGGGGACAGTGGCGCGACGATCGGGACCGGCGATTCGCCGTTGCGGCCGAACATCGCCTGCAGCAGATCGGCTTGTTCGGTCTTGGTCGGCAGCCCGGTGGACGGGCCGCCGCGCTGGACGTCGATCACGACCAGCGGCAGTTCCGTCATCACGGCGAGGCCGATGGCTTCGGATTTCAGCGCGACACCGGGTCCGGAGGTCGAGGTGACCCCCAGCGCGCCGCCGTAGGAGGCGCCGAGGGCCGCGCCGATACCGGCGATCTCGTCTTCGGCCTGGAAGGTGAGGATGCCGTAGTTCTTGTGCTTGGAGAGCTCGTGGAGGATGTCCGACGCCGGGGTGATCGGGTACGTGCCGAGCAGGATCTGCAGGCCCGACTGCTGCCCGGCGGCGACCAGCCCGTATGCCAGCGCGGTGTTCCCGGTGATCTGGCGGTAGGTGCCCTGGTTCAGCTTCGCGGGCGCGACCTCGTACGTGGTCGCGAACGACTCCGTGGTCTCGCCGTAGTTCCAGCCCGCCCGGAAGGCGAGGATGTTGGCTTCGGCGATGTCGGACTTCTTCGCGAACTTCTCGCGCAGGAATCGTTCGGTGCCCTCGGTCGGCCGGTGGTACATCCAGGAGAGCAGCCCGAGCGCGAACATGTTCTTCGCGCGTTCGGCGTCCTTTTTGGACAGTCCGGTTGCTTCGAGCGCGCCTCTGGTCAACGTCGACATCGCGACCCGGTGGACTTGATAGGCCGAAAGGGTGTCGTCGTCGAGCGGGTCGTTGTCGTAACCGACCTTGACCAGATTCCGCTTCGTGAACTCGTCGGTGTTGAGGATGATCGTCCCACCTTGCGGGACGTCGGCGAGGTTCGCCTTGAGCGCCGCGGGGTTCATCGCGACCAGGACGTCCGGCCGGTCGCCCGGCGTCAGGATGTCGTAGTCGGCGAAGTGCACCTGAAAGCTCGAGACGCCGGGGATGGTGCCCTGTGGCGCGCGGATCTCCGCGGGGAAGTTCGGCATGGTCGACAGGTCGTTGCCGAAGGCCGCCGCCTCCGAGGTGAACCTGTCGCCTGTCAGCTGCATGCCGTCACCGGAGTCACCCGCGAACCGGATGACCACCCGGTCCAGCTTGGCGACCTCGGTGGGCCGTACGGCCGACAAGGAGCCGTTGCCGTTCGCACTCGTGCTCATAGGTCAGGGATTCCCTCTCTCCCGACGTGCGTCGTCCCCGGCCAAGCCGGAGATCGGCGTGCCTCGCCCGGCGATGTCGGCCAGGTCACAGGTGTCATGTCCCGAGGCTAGTCCTCGGCACACTTCCCAGGGTGCCCCAGAAATGGCCTGGACCTACTTCTTGAGTGGCCTGAGCTCGTCGCTGAGCGGGGATTATCCGGTTTATCTGTTACCGATGGTAACGGTTAGCGATCCGCCTCCATTGTGAGCCGTATCTCCTTCAAGCGTAGTGAAGTCCGGTCGAGAAGCGATCAGCGGTTGGACGAGCGCTTGGACAGCGAAGCCCGCAACCCGGCCAGTCGTTCGGCGAACGCCGGCGCGGTGAGCGACGCCAGCTGCGGTTCGATCTCGGCGTCGACGGCCGCCGAATGGTCGGTCAGCGCGGCGGTGTGCCGAAGCGTGCGCTTCGTCGCGAGGAGGACGTCACGCGGCGCCTCGACGGCGGGTCGTGCCAGCTCACGGGCGGCCTCGACCAGATCTCCTTCGACGAGGCGGAGCGCGAGTCCGGCTTCGACAGCGGCTTCGGCGCCGACGACTTCCCCGAAGAGCGTCATCGCGGCCGCCTTCTGCGGGCCGGCGAGCCGCTGGATCATCCACGTCATCCCGCCGCCGGGATGGATGCCCAAGTCGAGAAATCTGGCCACGAATTTCGCCCGCGGTCCCACGATGCGGACGTCCGCGGCGAGCGCGAGGTTCAATCCGGCGCCGACCGCGGCGCCGCCGACCGCCGCGATCGTCGGCAGGGAACAGCGGGCGACGGAGAGGAAACCGTCGTAGATCGCGCGGAGCCCGTCCTCCCGCGCGGCGGCGAGGGTGTCGAGGTCCGCGCCCGCGCAAAAGGCCGGTGGCGCACCGGTGACGACCACAGCGTGGACGCTCTCGTCGGCTTCGGCGCGCGCGACGGCGTCGGCCAGTTGGGCGGACAGGTCGAGGGTCAGCGCGTTGCGGGTCGCGGGCGCGTCGATGGTGAGCACGGCGACGCCGCCGTCATGGCTGGAGCGGATCTGATCGGTCACGCGTCGAGGGTTTCACGCCTCGGGCGTCGGCGGGCGCTCCAGTAGCCGGGAAAGAACGACGGTGGAGACGGTCCGGTCGACGATCTCCAGTCCGCGCAGCCGCTCCAGCGCGGTCTCGAGGTGGTGGATGTCCGACGCGCGCAGGTGGACGATCGCGTCCGCCGCGCCGGACACGGTGTAGGCGGCGACGACCTCCGGCAACGGCTCCAGCCGGGCCCGGATCCGGGCCGGGGTGATGTTGCCGTTGCACGTGACCTCCACGAACGCCTCCGTCCCCCAGCCGAGCGCCTCGGGGTCGACGACCGCGGTGAAGCCGCGCAGAACGCCGGTTTCGAGCAGTCTGTCCACCCGCCGCTTCACCGCGGGCGCGGAAAGACCGACGACTTTCCCGATGTCGGCGTAGCTGGACCTCGCGTTGGCCATCAGACATGAAACGATTCGCTGGTCGATGGTGTTCACACGCAATGTTTAGCAGGTATACGCGCAGCGAACAGCGATTGATTGCGGAATTAGGTGCGCCATACCCTTCGTGTATGCCGGTACTAGAGCAGCCCCGTGTGCCCACGACGCGCCGCTACCTCATGTGCCCGCCGCGGTACTTCGCGGTGGATTACGTCATCAACCCCTGGATGGACCCGACCGTCCCGGTCAGCGTCGACACCGCGATGGCGCAATGGACCGAACTCCGTGACACCTACCGACGCCTCGGCCACACCGTCGAGGAGATCGACGCCCAGCCCGGCCTGCCCGACATGGTGTTCGCCGCGAACTCCGGCACTGTCGTCGACGGCCGCGTCCTCGGCTCCCGCTTCCGCGCCCCGCAGCGCACCGCCGAGGCCGAGCACTTCCGCCGCTGGTTCGTCGAGCACGGCTACCGCGACATCACCATGCCCGAGAAGATCAACGAGGCCGAAGGCGACTTCGCCTGGACCGGCAAGGTCCTGCTCGCCGGCACCGGTTTCCGGACCGACCCCGCCGCGCACGCCGAAGCGCAGGAGGTCCTCGGTGTGCCCGTCGTCTCGCTGCGGCTGATCGACCCGAGCTACTACCACCTCGACACCGCGCTGTTCGTCCTCGCCGAGGCCACCGACACCACGCCCGCGCAGATCGCCTACTACCCGGAGGCGTTCTCCGCAGGGTCGCGGAAGGTGCTCGAGCGGATGTTCCCGGACGCGGTAATCGCGGATCGGGCCGACGCCGAGTGCTTTGGGCTGAACGGGGTTTCCGACGGCCGCAACGTCGTCCTGCCGGTCGAAGCGACCGGATTGGCCGCGCGGCTCACCGAACGCGGCTACGAGCCGGTCTTCGTGGACATCTCCGAGCTCAGGAAGGCGGGCGGCGGTCCGAAGTGCTGCACCCTGGAGATCCGCAAGTAATCCGTTCGTGGACACCTTGCGGGATCATGTAACTACTCCATTCGCCAACGCGATTAATCGGGAAACTGACTGACTCGGTCCCGAATGAGGCGCGATGGTGATCCTGGCGATTGGCGGCGTGGGCAAGCCCGTGCGCGCGCTGGATCCAGGCGAAAACGAATCGTGGGTGACCGTCGACCAGTTCGAACGGGTACTGGACGCGGTGGCCGGACGTGAAGACGTCGGCCTGACCTTCGACGACGGCAACTCCTCCGACGTCGAGATCGCCCTGCCGCGACTGGTCGAACGCGAGCTGACGGCGGAGTTCTTCCCGCTGGCCGGCCGCATCGGCCAGCGGGGCTTCATCGACGCCGAAGGTCTTCGGAAGCTGGTCGACGCCGGGATGTCGATCGGTTCGCACGGCTGGGAGCACCGCGACTGGCGGCGGCTCGACGGCAGGCGCGCGCGCCGCGAACTCGAAGCGGCGCCGAAACTCCTCGCCGATCTGAGCGGCAAACCCGTGCGGTCGTACGCGCCGCCGTTCGGCGCCTACGACCGGCGGGTGCTCAAACGGCTCCGGTGTTCCGGCGCGACGAGGGTCTACACGACCGAAGGCGGCGCGGCGTCGCGTGACGGCTGGCTGCGGCCGCGGACCGAGGTCCGGCACGACGTCGATCAGGAGTGGATCGACGGCGTGCTCGGTGACCGGGACGGCCTGTACCGCCGAGCGGGAAGGTTCATGGCGCGCGTCGCCAGGCTTGCCCAGTTTTGACCGGTTTCCTTGGGGTAGTGGGAAAACAACACCCCGACAGCCCTTGAGTCCGGTCGTGTGCGGCGGCATCCTGAGCATCCTCTGTAAGGAAGTCTTATTAACTAAGGGGTGCACGGCATGCGGAAATTGCTCCTGTTCTCGACGATGGTGCTGGCCGCAGGACTGACCCCCGCGGCGATGGCCGCGGCTTCACCGGCGCCGGTCTCGGTCCAGGCCGGTCCGACCGCGCAGCAGTTGCTCGCGAAGACCGCCAGCTGCAAGCAGATCTCGAACGGCAAGTACAAGACCGACGACGAAACCGGGCGGACCGTCGCGGTCTGCGACGCGGGCGGCGCCGTGTTCTGGAAGGCCGACATGGACATCGACTGCGACGGGCAGCCGACCGCGCGGTGCAACAAGACCACCGACCCGTGGTTCCAGGACGGCACCGCGTACCCGCGCTCCGACGGCAAGGCCCTGATCGCCGACCAGACGCCCTACATCGTCGTGCCGAGCATCAGCGGCACGTGGAACTTCGAGAAGTCCGGCCTCAAGGGCGCCGGCTCGTGCGCGGTGATCTACAACAACAAGGTGCTCTACACCGTCATCGGTGACACGGGCCCGAACGACATCATCGGCGAGGCGTCCTACGCGACCGCGAAGGCACTGGGCATCAACCCGGACCCGAAGAACGGCGGCGTCGACTCGGGCGTGACCTACATCTGCTTCAAGAACTCGAAGGTGTCGCCGATCGAGAACCACGACAAGGCGACGTCCGTGGGGGAGGGCCTGGCGGCGAAGTTCGTCCAGGGCTGACGAAAGCGAGCCGGGTCGTGGGGGGGGGGGGGGGGGGTTGTTTTCTCCCCCCCCCCCCCCCCCCCCCCCCCCCCCCCCCACGACTCACTTGCCGCACTTCGGGCACGTCATCGCGCGACCGCCGGTCGGGTCCCAGCCTTCCCGGACGAGGACGGCGCGGACCTCCGCTGCCACCTCGCACGGAGCTGTCCGCACGTCATGCCATCCGTAGACGAGTCGTGCCCGCCCGGCGAGCTCCGCGGCGTTGTCCCGCTTCCGATCCCGGAAGGCGACATCCGCCATGGCGTGCGTGGCGCGGCCGTCGAGCCTGACCGTCACCGCGGCACCATGCGGGTCATAGGTGACGTCCTCCCACAAGATCTTTCCCTTCACCTCGAACGGCGTCTGCCTGCTGCCTTGGGGCAGGCCATGGTGGTCCTCGACGGATTCCTTGTACTCCACCTCGAGCGCCGACATCAGCCCGCCACCGAGCAGGGCGAGGCCGTACCGGATCGCCGGCCGGTAGCGGAACGGTGGCCGGAAGAACACGCATTCCTCCATCGCCGTCAACGAGACCTTGCTTCGGCTGACGAGATCGACGACGGTGTTGGTCGCCATTTTCGGGTTTCTCTGCGAGGTGGCCAGATCGACGATCGTGTCCGTGACACGGGACCTTGGTGGCGTCGTGCCGACAGCGATATATGGCAGGGCTCGCGATCGGTGCACGATCACCAGCGGTGGGCAGGAAACCGCCGAGAACGTGTACGGGACGGTGATCTCGACCGGCCCCTCGATGATGGGCAGCAGCCCCCACTCTTCGGCGGCTGTGCGGTGGCTCAAGATCGCGTGGCCGCCGCCGTACCTCAGGGCGGCGTGAATTCTCGCCGACCGGGAGAGTTCGCCGGTGAATGTCGCATAAACGCGCGGAAGCACTCGTTGCCATCGTCCGGCTTCGAGATTGGCTTCGATATCGGCGACGGTGTGACCGTATGCGCGAAGTTGGCTGGTGTTGACGATTCCATGCTGTTCCTCAAGGAGAATCGGCCAACTCGGGCGTTGGGCGGTCGGGATCGAGTCCTCCGACCAGCGTTTGTGGATGGGCACACTTCGACGATCGCCGCTGAACAGCCACCGTGGAGGACACTGGCGAGATCTGTGGACAAACGGGGTCCGAGGACAGGCGGTTGTGGATAACCGGGAGAGCGAGGGGAGAAGGTGCAGGGCCGCGTCGGTCGTGTTGGTCGTGAGTGGCGATTCGGGTTGGTAGGTGAATCGTTGCGTGTGAGGTTGACGTGGCTGGTGGTGCACGCGGCAGGAGCTGGGACGTCCAGGGCCGTCCACAAAGGACGTTTCCGTGTCCGGTCTGTACGTTTCGCCCGGTATGGGGGTTTAGTGGTGGTGCTGGTGTGACAGGGGTGACGGGTGAGGTGTGAGTCGGGGTGGTCGTGGGGGGGGGGGGGGGGGGTGGGCACCCAACCCCCCCCCCCCCCCCCCCCCCCCCCCCCCCCCCCCCCCCCCCCCCCCCCCCCCCCCCCCCCCCCCCCCCCCCCCAAC